>JAKMCZ010000209.1 GCA_022428185.1 Alphaproteobacteria bacterium
GGAACAACAAAATCCATTTCCATATGCCCGACAACAAATGCTAAAGGCGGTTCATGGTCGAGCAAGTCGTGGTGCGATATGTCAGCCAATTTAAGAAAGTCAGACCTCCCACGCTCGGCAAATTTCAAATAATTGGCGTGATAAACAAAGCCCGAAAAATCGGTATCCTCATAATGAACAGGTAAGTGGAGCAAATGGCGCGTGCCTTGCTCAGTCTTTTCAAATTGGCCGAACAAGCCTTGTTCTTCCGTCATCTCTGCCAATGCTCCCTCAAATAACTGAAAATAACTGTCAAAAAACTGAAAAACCGTTTTACCACTATAAGGTGACCGTCTGTCGATTCGTCGGTTTAATTTCTCGCGCTTTATGCTAGCGTGAAAAGGTTAGTTTGTTGGAAGTTGCGTTATGAATAAGGTTCGAGTTCTGTTTATCACCGTCGCCCTTATGGGCTTGGCTGGTTGTTCGTCTGTGTCGGAGCGTTTTTCCGATGCCAAAGATAGATTTTCATCAACGGCTTCAGATGCCAAAAGCAAAGTCAGCAAAACCGCCGGTGTTGCGACGGGTGGCCTGATTGGCGAAGACGAATATGAAAAAGCCGTCGGCAAAGCGCGGCGACGTTTTAAGGAAATTCCCGAAGCCCAAATTTGCTGGCAAGCCACACAAGAAATCTCGCAGAGCTGGGAATTATTCAAAGCCAATAAACGCTTTATCCGCAAAAACCGGTTCGTAAAATCAGGCGTGAAACTGTTCAGGGCTTTCACGTCGAACCTTTACAAAACAGTCGATAATGCACTGCCTGTGCCGCTGCCCAATTTGCCCGAAGACCGAATTCAATATGCCGCCCGACAGGTTGAATTCAACCGCGCCAATATGGAAGACTGGTCGAATATTTATTCAGCTCTGTGCGCCAAATAGCTAGTCTTCGAATAAATCAGCCGCCGCCTGCCGCGCCGTTTTAGGTATATCAAGACCCAAATGTTCAAATGCCGCCGGCATCAACATTCGCCCGCGCGGTGTCCGATTGACAAAACCCAATTGAATGAGAAACGGCTCGACAATGTCTTCCAGTGCATCGCGCGGTTCACCAAGCGCTGCTGCCAGCGTCTCAATCCCGACCGGGCCGCCGATAAATTTCTCTGCCACCACCGTCAAATAGCGCCGATCCAACCCGTCAAGGCCGCGCTTATCAACTTCCAAACGCCCGAGCGCCGCATCGGCCAGCTTGGCATCAATAGACGCAAGCCCATCGACATTGGCAAAATCGCGCACCCGCCGCAAAAGCCGTCCTGCAACACGCGGTGTGCCGCGCGCGCGCGAGGCAATCTCCCGCGCCCCATCATCGGTCATTTCCAATCCCATCAGCGACGCATTGCGGCGAATGATGAACTCCAATTCATCATTGGTATAAAAGCCCAAATAAACCGGAATTCCGAAACGGTCGCGCAACGGCGTGGTCAACAAACCCGACCGCGTGGTCGCACCGACCAAAGTGAACGGCGGCAAATCAATTTTCACTGAGCGCGCCGCCGGCCCATCGCCGATAATCAAATCCAGTTCGAAATCTTCCATTGCCGGATAGAGCACTTCCTCAACCGCCGGACTGAGGCGATGTATCTCGTCGATAAACAACACATCATGCGCCTCAAGATTGGTCAGCAACGCCGCCAAGTCACCGGCTTTGGTGATGACAGGCCCCGAAGTGGAGCGAAAACCGGTACCCAATTCGCGCGCAATGATTTGCGCCAAAGTGGTCTTGCCGAGACCGGGCGGGCCGGCCAGCAAAACATGGTCGAGTGCATCGCCGCGTTTCTTAGCCGCTTCGACAAATATGGCGAGATTTTCGCGCGCCTTTTGCTGCCCGACAAAATCAGCCAGCGTTTTAGGGCGCATGGCGGCATCGGTATCTTCCGATTGCGGATTGGGTTCAACCAGACGTTCACTCATGATGAAATTTCCTTCAGCGCCTGTTTAATCAGCGCTTCGACATTATCATCACCATCGGCAAGCTTGCCGCGCGCCGCCATCAGCGCCTGATTGGCTTGCACCCGTTGATAACCGAGATTGACCAAAGCCGACATCGCTTCTTCCAAAACTTTGCCGCCCGCGCCCGCATCGGTTTGACCCGCGTCACCGGCAGCGACGATAAATTGCGCTTCGGGGATTTTATCTTTCAATTCCTGCACAATGCGCTGCGCCACTTTTGGGCCAACGCCCGGTGCGCGCGACACCATCGCTTTGTCTTCGGCGGCCACCGCTTGGGTTAAATCGGCGGCCGACAAAACCCCTTGAATAGCCAGCGCAACTTTAGCACCGACGCCCTGCACACCCATCAGCAAGCGAAACCAGCTTCGTTCTTCTTCGCTGGTAAAGCCGAACAAACGCAATTGGTCTTCGCGGACATAGGTTTCGATTGCCAGACTGACGGCTTCGCCATCGCTGGGCAGATTATCCAAAAGCCGAGCCGAACCTTCGACCATATAGCCGACGCCGCCGACATCGATAAGCGCCCAACCATCGCCGCGCCCGTCAACGCGCCCGCGTAAGCGGCCAATCATATGACCGCCCCTTTAGCTTCAGCGCGCTCGATTGCATCTTGCATTTTGCCGCCAAAATCTCCGGCATGAGCCAGTGTAATGGCAACCGCCAGCGCATCGGCAGCATGTTCATTGGCAATCTCGGCCTGCGGCAGCAACATTTGCACCATTGCCTGTATCTGATTTTTATCGGCATGACCCGAACCGGTAACGCTACGCTTGATGAAATTCGGCGCATATTCGCTGACGCTTATCGTGCGCCGCGCCGGAGTCAACAAACAGACAGCGCGCGCCTGCCCCAGTTTCAACGTTGCCGCGCCATCGCGATTGACGAAAGTTTGCTCAACGGCGGCATAGTGCGGCGCGTAATCATCAAAAACGGCAGACAGTCCTTCATCGAGTTGCAGCAAGCGTTCAGCCAGTGACAAAGACGCATCTGAGCGCACCACCCCATTGGCAATATGGGTCAACTTGCTGCCATGCATATCGACCACGCCCCAACCGGTGAACCGCAATCCCGGGTCCAGTCCGATAAGGCGTCGTGTTGTCGTGCTCACAGGCTTTCCCTTTCGCAATCAGGTTGAAAGCGTTTGCAGCACCTCTTCCGAAATATCGAAATTGGCATAGACATTCTGAACGTCTTCAACGTCGTCCAGCGCTTCAACCAGCTTTATTACTTTTTCCGCTGCTTCGGCCTCTACGGCAATATCATTTTGCGCCCGCCAGATAATATCGGCAGCGCGTGGCTCGCCCAAATCTGCTTGTAACGCATTGACAAGATTGTGTAATTCTTCGACCGCACAGATGATTTCATGCCCGCCATCAGAACTGTCCACATCTTCTGCGCCCGCCTCAATCGCAGCCTCAAACACGGTTTCCGCATCTGCGCGCTCGACATCAAACTCAATCGCGCCGACGCGGTCAAACATGAAAGACACCGAACCGGTCTCGCCCAAATTGCCGCCATTTTTGCC
>JAKMCZ010000227.1 GCA_022428185.1 Alphaproteobacteria bacterium
CAAACTCAACTGCAATATAACCGCCGCCGACAACGATAATATCTTGCGGCAACGCCTTAATATGAAAAGCCTCATTTGAGGTGATGGCGTGTTCAATGCCCTCAATCTGTGGCTTAAAGGGCGTGCCGCCCACCGCTATCAGAATATTTTTGGCGCTGATGTCGCGCCCGTCCATATGCACCGTATTGGCATCTTTCAGCACGGCGCGACCGGTAAGGATTTCAACACCGCTCGCCTCAAGGTTTTTTATGTAAATGCCGTTCAGCCGGTCAATCTCGGCATCTTTGTTTTTCACCAAAGTCGGCCAGTCAAATGTCGCATCAGCCACCGTCCAGCCAAACCCTGCCGCATCACCGAACTCTTCGGCAAAATGGCTGGCATAGACAAACAATTTTTTCGGCACGCAGCCGCGAATGACGCAAGTGCCGCCAACGCGGTATTCTTCAGCCACCGCCACGCGCGCGCCATGCGAGGCACTCATGCGCGCTGCTCTTACACCGCCGCTGCCCGCCCCAATGACAAAAAGGTCATAGTCGTAACTCATAAGTCGCCCATCTCAATCAATCCGTCGGTTCCGGCCAAAATCGCTGCCGTGGCATAGCCCAAAAACAGCCCATGCTCAACAACACCAGGCACAGTCAACAACGCTTGCGCCAATGCCTCAGGGTCGTTCATCTGCCCCAATGCACAGTCATAGATATAATGTCCACCATCGGTGATAAAAGGGCTGTCGCCGCCGCGCAAGGAAATCGCTCCTTGATTGTCGGTAGCCGCCAGCGCATCGCCAATCGCCGCCGCGCTTGTGCCATGCGAAAACATATTGACCTCGACGGGCAGGTCAAACGCACCCAATGTCGCCACTTTTTTGCTGTCATCGGCAATAACAATCATTTTATCAGAAGCAGCGGCGACAATTTTCTCGCGCAGCAACGCGCCGCCACCGCCCTTGATAAGACGCAGCGCGTCGTCCAACTCATCAGCACCATCAACGGTGATGTCGAGCCGTTTTAAGTCATCAAGCTCAGCCAGTTTAATGTTCAGGCTTTCCGCCTGCTGGCGCGTCGCCTCAGAAGTCGGCACACAGACCACATCCAAACCGTCGGCCACTTTCGCACCCAGCCCATCGACGAAATAGCGCGCCGTCGAACCGGTGCCCAGCCCAAGCCGCATGCCGTGTTCAACCTCTTCAAGCGCGCGTAATGCCGCCTTCTGCTTCATTTGTTCAACAGCCGTGTCGGGTTTCAAAATCCGGTCTTGCCAACTCGCTTGCTCGGTCATATGCCTCGCTCCTGCCTTACGGTTTCCCATGCCTCATTTATCGCCGCCATGCGCGCCGTAGCAATATGCATCATTTCGGGCGGCATGCCACGTGCCTGTAACTGGTCGGGGTGGTTTTCGCGCACCGCCTTGAGCCACGCTTCCTTCACCGTCGCGTCCTCGGCATGACGACCGACCCCCAGCACCGTATAAGGGTCAACAACGCTGCCATCATGATGCGCCTGAATACGTTTAACATCGCTATCTTGAATGTTGAAAATATCCGCGACAATCTGCAAAAACTGCTGCTCGGCGGGATGCAGCACGCCGTCGGCATAGGCAATGTAAAACAGCACATCAAGCACATCTTCCAGCACTTGCGGACTGTCAGCATAAATTTCAGCGACTTGGCGTGCATAGCTGTCAAAGCCGGTCACGTCTTCTTGCGCCAGCCGAAACACACGCTCCATATTTTTCAATTCACTATCGGGCACACGCATCATGTCTTGCACGGCTTGAACCTCAATCGGCGACACGTCGCCATCGGCACGGGTCATTTTGGCGGCCAGCGAAATCATCGCAATGGTGAAAATAACTTGCCGGTCATTGACGCGGTCGAGCGCAAAATGCCCTGCCAGCCCGCCGACCAGCGCGCCCGGCACACCGCCAATAGCATAGCCGGCCGCTATGCCTGCTATTTTTCCCCAAACCGACATTTGGCAAGTCTAGCGGATTCAGTCATGGCGTGTATGACAAAATCGGTGCCAGCCATTTCTCGCAGATTTTGACATCCATGCCCTTCCGCTTGGCATAATCAGCCACTTGGTCGCGATCTATTTTGCCGACCCCGAAATAACTGCTTTCAGGGTGCGCAAAATACAGCCCTGAAACCGCCGCGCCGGGCCACATAGCGAAGCTTTCGGTCAGCGAGATGTCGGCGCCTGACTCGGCATTAAGCAACTCAAACAACGTCGCCTTCTCAGTATGGTCGGGTTGCGCCGGATAACCCGGTGCCGGACGAATACCCTTATATTTCTCGTCAATCAGCGCGTCATTGGTCAGCTCTTCATCGGCTGCATAACCCCAAAACTCGGTTCGGACACGCTGGTGCATGCGCTCGGCAAAGGCCTCAGCAAGTCGGTCCGCCAATGCTTTCGACATGATGGCGCTATAATCATCGCCCGCTTCTTCAAAACGTTTGGCGACATCGTCTTCGCCATGACCGGTGGTCACGGCAAAACCGCCAATATAGTCGGCACCTTCGGCAATAAAATCAGCCAGCGCATAATTGGCGCGTTTTTTATCCGCCCCATTCGGGCGCAACATTTGCTGGCGCAGTGTGTACAAGCGGGTGCGCTCTTCAGTTCGCGTATCATCATTGTAAACGACAATATCATCGCCATCACGCACCGCCGGCCAAAAGCCGATGACCGCTTTGGCAGTCAGCCATTTTTCGTCAATCATCTGGTCGAGCATGGCTTGTGCGTCTTTGAACAGATTGGTCGCCGCATCGCCGACAACGTTATCGGTCAAAATCGCCGGATAGCGGCCATGCAAATCCCAGCTTTGGAAGAACGGCGTCCAGTCAATATAATCGCGCAATTCAGCCAAATCATAATCGTCAAAAATTTTCGTGCCGGTAAATTGCGGTTTGACCGGCTGATAATCCTGTTTCGGCTGAAAGGCATTTTGGCGCGCATCGGCAATCGGCATGCGCTTATCCTCGGCGCGTCCGCGTGCATGTGCTTCTGCCATCGCCACATAATCAGCGCGAATATCCGCCTTATAATCATCGCGTTTTTCGTCAGACAATAAATTGCTGGCGACCCCGACAGCGCGGCTGGCATCGGTCACATAGACCGTTTGGCCTTGCGCATAATTTGGATTGATTTTCACAGCCGTATGCACTTTCGAGGTTGTCGCGCCGCCAATCAGCAGCGGAATAACCAAGCCGCGCCGCTCCATCTCGGCTGCAACATGACACATCTCGTCGAGGCTCGGCGTAATCAGGCCGCTTAACCCGATAATATCGACCTCTTCTTCAACCGCCTTGTCGATAATATC
>JAKMCZ010000228.1 GCA_022428185.1 Alphaproteobacteria bacterium
GCCGGGATATGGCATTGATTACTGGCCAAAAGACGCAAAAATCATTCAGGTCGATATCAATGCTGACCGAATCGGATTGACCAAAAAAGTCAGTGTTGGAATTATTGGCGATGCGAAAAAAGTTGCCGAGGGCATTTTTGAACAACTTTTGCGATCGGCCGGGGATGCCGGGCGCAGCGAACGCAAAGCCACCATTGCACAAACCAAATCTGCTTGGGCGCAACAACTTTCGAGCATGGATCACGAAGAAGATGATCCCGGCACCACATGGAACCAGCGCGCGCGCGCTGCCAAGCCCGATTGGATGAGCCCCCGCATGGCCTGGCGTGCAATCCAAAGCGCTCTGCCCAAAGATGCTGTGATCAGCTCTGATATCGGCAATAATTGCGCAATCGGAAATGCCTATCCCAGCTTTGAAGACGGCCGTAAATATCTTGCGCCGGGCTTGTTTGGCCCCTGTGGATACGGGCTTCCTTCAATCGTAGGTGCTAAAATTGGATGTCCAGACGTTCCCGTTGTTGGGTTCTCGGGCGATGGCGCGTTTGGCATTGCAGTGACCGAGCTAACCGCAATTGGCCGGGGAGAATGGCCCGCCGTCACCATGATCGTTTTCCGGAATTATCAATGGGGCGCGGAAAAGCGTAACTCAACCCTGTGGTACGAAGATAACTTCGTGGGCACCGAGCTTGATACGCAAGTGTCTTATGCCGGCATCGCACAAGCATGCGGTCTGCAAGGCGTTCAAGCCCATACGATGGATGAGTTGCGCGATGCATTGAACAAAGCGGTTGAGGATCAAATGAAACATGGCAAAACCACCCTGATTGAGGCCATGATCAACCAAGAACTGGGCGAACCGTTCCGCCGCGATGCAATGAAGAAACCGGTTGCGGTTGCGGGCATTAGCGCCTCGGATATGCGACCACAAACCGTCTAAACCAAAGGAAACGCCCCCAAGCGGGGCGTCTCAGGCCTTTGTGATAAAATTTCCGCCGATGGGCTGATTTGGCATGCACCAAATTCCACCGGCGGAGAGCCGTTTTATTGAGAGGAAGCAGATCATGCCGAAAGCCAAAGACACCGCTTTGATCTTGGTTTTGAACGCGGGTTCTTCTTCGATTAAATTCGCCGTTTTTGATACCGATCTCCGGCAGGAAATTGGTGGCATTGTTGAAGGGATCGGTGGGGCCTCAACGATTAAGATCGCCGATCAATCGCGCGCTCTACCCTTCATCGATCACAAATCGGCGCTTAGCGGGATCTTATCCGCTCTGGCGGAACATCATTACGGTTTAGAGCGATTTTCGGCGGCAGCGCACCGGGTGGTTCACGGCGGGCGCAAGCTGACCGCCCCGGTCCGCCTTACCCCGGATATCCGCGTTGAAATCGGCAATTGCACACCTCTTGCACCTTTGCACAACCCCCATAATCTGGCCGCCATTAACACCTTGGCCGAACTGGCGCCTGACCTGCCCCAATATGCCAGCTTTGACACCTCGTTCCACGCAAGCAACCCCGAAGTCGCCACGCGCTATGCGATTCCCCGCATGATCGAAACCAAAGGCATCCGGCGCTACGGGTTTCACGGGCTGTCCTTTTCCTCATTGGTGCGTCAGTTGCCGCATATATCAGGGGAAAAGCTTCCCTCGCGTTTACTGGCCTTTCATTTGGGCAATGGTGCCAGCCTCTGCGCGATCAAAAATGGCCAGTCTGTTGCCACCACGATGGGATATTCACCGCTCGATGGCTTGACCATGGGCACCCGCTCAGGCGGGATCGATGCAAATGCGGTTCTACGCCTGGTGGAAGATAATGGCCTTGAGCGAACCAAAGCGATTCTGAACCATGAAAGCGGCTTACTTGGATTGTCGGGCGGCAAATCAGATATGCGCAATTTGATGCTGGATCCAAGCGCTGACAGTGCCTTTGCCATCGAACATTTCTGCTATTGGTCTTTGCGCCATGCCGGATCCTTAATTGCGGCCATGGAGGGGCTTGATGCGATTGCTTTCACCGGCGGGATTGGTGAAAACGCTCTTGGGGTCCGCGCGCGTATTTTGCGGGGTTTGGAATGGGCTGGCGTTCGGATGAATCCAGATGCCAATCACAGCCACAAGCCACGCTTGCAGGCGGAAAGTTCAAAAGTATCAATATGGGTTGTACCCGCCAGAGAAGAAGAAACCATCGCGGCAGATGCACTGGCGCTGATTCAGGCGCAATAGATGTTTTACCCCAGCGCCACAGTCACCGCCGTTGCGGCTACAATATCCGACACGCTGGCCCCGCGACTCAGATCACAAACCGGCTTTGAAAACCCTTGTAACATTGGCCCAATCGCCTGCGCGCCAGCCAGTTCTTGGGCCAATTTATATGCAATATTGCCAGCATTAAGATCAGGAAAAATCAATACAT
>JAKMCZ010000236.1 GCA_022428185.1 Alphaproteobacteria bacterium
GGTTAGCCATACCCGCGACATTTCAAAGGCCGATATGGTGCATAATAGCTATTGCCCGAAGATCGAGGTGAATTCGGAAACCAATGAAGTGCGCGCTGATGATGTGTTGCTAACTTGTGAGCCGGCAAAAGAGTTGCCAATGGCCCAGCGTTATTTCCTTTATTAGCAAATCAATCCAGAGCGAGCATAGGAGGCAAACAATGGATCAAGCGACCAGCCCTGCGCTGTTATATGCCAATCACATTCACCATGATGCCAAAAGGCGCGATAGTGACATGGTGATCACGCTGGATTTTGACGCACGGTTTTTGCGGCGCAAACGCTTGGCTACGGATTGTGGTACTGGCTTTATGGTCGATCTGGCGGAGACTGTTTCGCTTGATGCGGGGGATGCGTTTGTGCTGGATGATAGCCGCCAGATTATCATCGAGGCGGCGGCGGAACCGGTGCTGGAAATTCGCCATGAGGCCCTGTCGCGCATTGCGTGGCATATTGGCAACCGGCACACACCTTGTGAAATCAAGCCCGATCATTTGATCATCCGCCGTGATCATGTTCTTGAAGATTTGCTGATCCGGCTGGGGGCCGATCTGGTAAAGAGCGAGGCCCCGTTTAATCCTGAGGGCGGTGCCTATGGGGTTGGCCGCACGCACGGACATTCGCATTAATCATGGCCGAGATAACCGAACTTCCCGCGAAGAATAATATTCATCAAACGCAGATTTTGGCGGCGTTATTCTCACCGGCACTGCCGATCGGGGCGTTCTCTTATTCCAACGGCCTAGAGGCGGCGATCCATGCTTTTGATGTAAAAGACGCCGACACCGCACAAGGCTGGATTGAAACTATCCTCACCGGTGGTAGTGGCCGCAATGATGCGATCTTTATGGCGCAGGCCCATAAGGCGGCTGGCGGCAGTGACCTCGAGCCTGAGATTGCCGCGATAAACGAGCTGGCGGTTGCGCTATCATCAGGGGCAGAACGGGCGCAGGAAACGCTGGAGCTCGGGGCCAATTTCACCCGCATAGCCGCGCAGGTTTACAAGATTGATCTTGGCGAATTGCCGCCGCTTGCCTATCCGGTTGCGGCTGGTATTGCGGCGCGGCGACTGGGCTGTGATCTGTCACTTAGTCTCACATTTTTTACCCAGAGCTTTGTCGCCAATCTAATCTCGGTTGCGGTCCGCACGGTTCCAATTGGCCAGTCCGATGGACAGATTATTCTAACCAATCTAATGCCGGTTGCCGCCGCTATTGCCGATGAGGCGGCGCGCGCTTCGCTGGATGATGTTGGTGGCTATGCGGTGCTGGCTGATCATGCCGCGATCGCCCATGAAACCCAAGAGCCAAGGATCTATCGGACATGACAAATATTCATCAGAACGCACGCCGCAATGGGCCGTTGCGGGTTGGCATTGGCGGCCCCGTTGGCGCTGGCAAGACCAGCATGACCGAGGCGTTATGTCGTTATCTGGCACCACGCATTTCTATGGCGGTGATCACCAATGATATCTACACGCGCGAGGATGCGGAATATCTAATGCGGGTTCAGGCCTTGCCGATGGAGCGTATTCGCGGGGTCGAGACTGGCGGGTGTCCGCATACGGCGATCCGCGAGGATGCGTCGGTTAATCTGGCGGCGATCGATGATTTGCGGGCCGATATACCGGATCTTGATGTTGTTCTGATTGAGGCTGGCGGGGATAATCTGGCGGCGACATTCAGCCCTGAACTGGCCGATCTAACGATCTATGTGATTGATGTGTGCATGGGCGGCGATATCCCGCGCAAGAAAGGACCGGCATTGACGAAGTCGGATATGCTGGTGGTGAATAAAATCGAGCTGGCACCGCATGTCGGCGTGGATCTGGATATCATGCGCACAGACACCGCCGCCGCGCGCAATGGCCGCCCCTATATTTTTGGCTCAATGCGCAAAGACACAGGCGTCACCGCCCTAGGCGATTTCATCTTGCACGAGGCCGGATTAGACACCTAAACCATGTGCCGGCCAATAGCGCCTTTGATGATCTGGTGCAATGGATTGATCTGCCTGCCACA
>JAKMCZ010000255.1 GCA_022428185.1 Alphaproteobacteria bacterium
TGAAGGGTTTTGCCTTGTCGATGTTGCGTCTAATCGTCATCGTTTTTGCGGCGTTGCTGGCTCTTGTTGCGCGCCCGCATTTAGCCAATGCCCAAGTCATTGTCGGCACACCGACCCGCGCCATTCAAACCCTTTCCGCCGGTTATTGCTTCACTGACATCAATAATAATGACACGATTGACCTAAACGAAATCGACGTGACGCTCGACACTGAGGCGATGACCGATAATACCGTGCCGGCCCGAGATGCGGCAACGACAGGTAGCAGGGTGATTGTGCCATCGGCGATTCATCAAGCCGATAACTGGGCCGATATAACCACGCAGGGCAATTATCAAATCGACATTGCCGGGATTTGTATCGGCGGCGTAACCCGCACCGATGCGGTTTCGACCGATTTTGACGATGATGACCCGGCCGACGGTGTCTCCGACCGCACCGAAGCGACCACCCGAACCGAGACCAGCTTGGAAGCTAATTATTTCGATGATGATGGCTTCAGTTTTGTCGGCGGCACGGCAACTAATGAGCAGGTTATTAATCTTACCGGACAAGTGTCGGGCAATGTCAGCGCGACGGCGGGGCAGAGCAATATTCATTTTACGCTGAATCAAGCGGTTGAGATTGACGGCCTTCTCGACCTCGGCAGCACCAATGCCATCAGTAATGCGGTTTTGGTCTTGGCCGGTCAAATCGACGAAGTTGACCTCAGCGGCGCATCGAACTTCACGCTTAATTCGTCGGCATCGATTGGTGACACGGCGGACAGCACAATCGGCTATAGCTCGGCGACATTGGGTCGGCTCGACCTTTCGGATGTGACAGACGCAAATGTGACTCTGTCAGGAAGCTTTGCCGATATTGATATGAGTGGGTCGTCAAATATCAACTTCACCAATGCGTCAAACGGGTCTGATATTGATGCGTCTAATGTGAGCGGCCCATTTTCATTCGCAAATTCGGGAACGTTGAGCACGGTTGACTTCACCGGCTCGGCACAATTGACAGCAAATCTTCAAAACGGTTCATCTATCGGCATAATTACGGCCAATAATATCACTAACCCGACCTCGTCCATCAGCAATGCAGGTGTTATCGAACGTTTGGAAATCGGTAATAGCTCAGCCACCGAAAAGGTTGAACTGGCCGTCATCAATACCGGAACAATATCTGCCAACACCAATGCGGCAATGGTGATTGCCGACACAGATGCTGCGGGCGGTGATATTGATGTCGATATCACCAATTCGGGTGCCATCACGGCGGCGACCAGCGATGCGCTTGATTTTTCAGCCCTTGATGGTGGTCGGTTGGACATCACTAATTCGGGCAGTGTGTCGACGAACTCAAGCGGCACCAATGATGCAATTAATGGCAGCGGCGCAGAAGGGCTGATATTCCTTAATAATTCCGGCACCGTGTCGAATGGCAATAACCGCGCGGTCAATTTGCAAAACCTTGACGGCTATTTTCGCCTCGTCAATTCCGGGTCGGTGAACAGCAATCAGGTGGCAATTGATTTGACCGGCGCGTCGGCGAGTGCGCTTAGCGCGGTGGAAATTCACAATGGCTTCAGCCTCGACAATAGTGACAATATCGCTGCTGCCACGGCAGGCAATCGCGAGATAAAAACCACCGGGTCGAATGCACTTTTGCTCGACGGGATTAACGGCAATATCATAATCAACAATAGCGCCAACGCGTCGATTATTGCCGAAAACACACTGGCGATTGCAGCCTCGGGCGTGAGCGGCAATATCTCGCTTAACAATGCAGGCAATATTCGCGCCTTCAGGCAGGCATCGGGTCTGTCGAACGAACGCGCCATTGCCATGACCGCCACAGTCGGCGACATCACATTCCAAAACACCGATGGCGGCTTGATTGACGCGCGCGACCGCACGGTGAACTTGGAGGCCGTGGACAGCAAGATTGTTTTCTCAAACGCCGGCACGATTGCCTCGACGCAAACCATCAATGACGCCGACGCGACCGCGACAGATAATTATGTGGTGCGTATTCAGCGCAGCGGCACGGTCGATGACGAAACCACAATCACCAATAGTGGCACCATTAGCTCATCATCTGACCATGCGCTTTTACTCAACGGGCTGGCCTGCGATGCCGATGCTGATGATGACGGCTATTGCTTGACCAATAGCGGCACAGTGTCCGCTGGGCGGCAATTGGCACTGGCCGGTGACGCTTTAACCGACTTTAAGTTTACCAATAGCGGCACGGTCACGGCGTTTGACCAGACCGTCAATTTGACCGATTTGAGTGGTGCTATTGTTGTTTCCAATGCGGGCACGATTTCAGCCACGCAAGGGTTTAGCGAGCTTTACCCCGACCCTGACAGCGATAAATATGCCGTGCGCTTGGTCAAGAACTCAGGGCTTGATGGCACGTTAAGCTTCACCAATGCCGGCGCCGGTGTCATCTCAACACAGGAAGACAATGCACTGGTGATTGTCGATTTCGACGAAGCCAATGACGATGTGGTGTTTCAAAACAGCGGCACCATTTCGGCGGTCGGGGACAATGCGGTGAACTTTTCGGACTCAAATGTTTCGAGCATCACCAATAACGGCACTATTTCAGCCGGTGGCAATTACGCGCTTTTGCTCGACGGATTGTCTGGCGCGAGCATGGTCTTATCCAATCTCGGCACCATCACCGCCGGAGCGTCAGCGGTCGGCAATACGCCCGCCGCCATTCATGGCGAATTGGACGCGTCGGTTTCCGCCATCACCATTTCCAATGGCGCATCAGGGGTTATTTCTTCGGTCGGCAACACGCTGACCAATAGTGACGCAAATAGCGGCGGCACGATTTTCCTCGATGCGACGGTTGCGGCACTAACGCTATCCAATAGCGGCACAATTTTGGCCGGGGTGGAGGCCACCGCATCGGCGTCTGCGATTGCGGGCAATAACGCCATCAGGGTGACTGATATTGGTGCCAATGCCGTCACCATAATCAATAGCACTTCGGCCAGTATTAAATCACTGGGCGATACGGCGATATTTCTGGAGGGCGACAGCGCCGAGATTACAAGTTTCAACTTAACCAATAGCGGCACGATTACCGCCGATGATGCGGTTGTCCTGCTGCAAGACATAGCGGGCGCGAGCACGGTTATCGCGAATAGCGGCACGATGAGCGCGACCGGAAGCGCGTCCAATCATCTGATAAATCTGACCAATGTGTCGGCTGATTTTTCCTTAACCAATAGTGGCATTATCGAAACCGCCGGAACGCGCGCGGTTTATGTCGATATGAATGACACATCGCTGACCGGCAGCGACATGGTCGTCTTCAACAATCAAAGCAATGGCCGCATTGACGCTGATAGCGAGACCGTTACTTTTCTTGAGGTCAATGAGCAGATTGACTTCGACAATAGCGGCATCATTCGCGCCACCAGTGGTGCGTCGGCAATCCGCTTTTCCGGCATCGGCAATCATCAGGTCGACTTCACCAATAATGTCGGCGCGACCATCAGCGCGTCGGGTGTCACGGCGGTGTCATTAGCCGATTTCGAAGCAGCACTGAATTTCAGCAATGGCAGTGGCGCGACCGTGTCAGCCGCCGATGACACGGTGGTTCTATCGCCGAGCACCAATAATGCACGGCTCAACTTCTCCAATGGCGGCACGATTTCAGCAAGCGCACAAACCGCCGACCACGTCTTGCGCTTTGTCGGCTTTGGCGGCGAATTGGCGATTGAAAACCTCAGCACCGGAACAATCTCGTCAAACGGCACCAATGCGATTTTTGCCGATCATCAATTAGCGACGCCGTCGCTCGACTTTGACAATTACGGCACAATCTCAAGCCGCACCGGTGACGCGGTGGCAATGTCAGGTTTCACCGATGCGGTGGATGTCGTCAATTCAGGCAGCATATTGGTAACGGCGGGGGATAATGCATTTTCAAGTTGGGGCGGCAATGAGACCGTGTTCAGCAATAGCGGTCGCATCGAAGCAAGCGGCGACCGTGCCGTTTACTTCAGCGATTTTATCGTCGATGCGGGCACGGCTGCACCACAATTCACCAATACGGCGACCGGCATAATCCGCGCCGCCTCAGGCGCTTTCGAAACCGCTATCGGGGCGGCAACGGGGCAAACCTATACATTGGCCAATGCCGGTTCGATTATCGCCGATAATGGCGCACTCGCGGTCAATATGAGCGGGGCCAATGTGCGCATGTCCAATAGCGGCACGATTAGCGCCACGGCATCGCCCGCCATTTTGGCAGGCGCGTCCTCGGTCATCGGCGTTTCAGGCACTGTTTCGGCGGGCGGCACTGTGCCGGTGGCTATTGCGTTGGAAGGACGTGGGTCGATTGTCAATCTGTCTGACGGCGCGGTGATTGTCGGCACGATTTTGCCGCTCGATAGCGGCACTGATTATACCGATTCCGAAAAGCATCGCATCAATCTGTCAGGCGTTTCC
>JAKMCZ010000003.1 GCA_022428185.1 Alphaproteobacteria bacterium
GCGCCACACCGGCACAAAATTACGATGAAATAATCGAAACGATTATCGACTTGACGCAAAGAGCTGAAATCGAAAGCGGCCACGAGGCCAGCATCGGCGTTGGCATGCCCGGCTCGCTATCGCCGAAAACCGGTTTGGTGAGAAACTCCAACACTCAAAGCCTGAACGGCAAACCGATAAAACAAGATTTGGAAAGCCGCTTGGCGCGTGAGATACGCATCGCCAATGACGCCAATTGTTTCGCCATGTCCGAAGCCGCAGACGGTGCCGGTCAAGGCGCGCAATCGGTGTTTGGTGTCATATTGGGCACCGGCTGTGGCGGCGGCTTGGTGATTGATGGACGGTTACAAAACGGCGTGAACGGCGTTGGCGGCGAATGGGGACACAACCCGCTTGCCGCTCCCACTGCCGAAGAAGTGCCCGGCCCGCCGTGTTATTGCGGCCGCAATGGCTGCAATGAAG
Source organism: Alphaproteobacteria bacterium (assembly GCA_022428185.1). Lineage (GTDB taxonomy): Bacteria > Pseudomonadota > Alphaproteobacteria > RS24 > RS24 > UBA8337. The sequence continues at coordinate 463 of JAKMCZ010000003.1, forward strand.
TATGGATTTCAGGCTCCGGCTTTGCCCGCGATCACGCCGCCATAAACGGTGAAACACTGAGCGCAGAGGAAATTATCGCCAGCGATAGCGCCGCTGCCAAAGCCAGTTTGGAACGCCTATGCGACCGCATCGCACGGGCTTTGGGTGCCGTGGTCAATCTGGTTGACCCCGAAGTGATTGTGCTGGGCGGCGGGCTATCCAATGTCGAGGCCTTATACGCCCGCATACCCGAAATTTGGGACAGCTATATTTTCTCAGATATTATCGAAACCAAGCTGGTGAAAAACCGGCACGGCGACGCCAGCGGTGTGCGCGGTGCAGCATGGTTGTGGCCGACGCAAAAGCCAGAAGGCTAGAGGCGCGCCTCACCATCATCAACTTTGGCTTGAACTTCGGCTGTCATCGCCTCAACACCATCAGCATCGCGGGCCAGTAAGAACAACTCGTCATCTACTTCGTCCACCTTATAGGCGGCGTTTTTCAGCTTGGTCTTTTGGAATTTGAATGTCCCTGTCACATCGACTTTCTTGCCAACGCGGATAAAGCGCGGCACCGCATAGGCAGGCAGATTTTCGCGCATATGCGCGGCCAGACCGTTGAGGTCAATCTGTCCGGCTTCTTTTTGCGTCAGATATAACATGCCGCAACGCCCATCGCGGCCCGGCACGGTGACACCATAAACAACCGCATCTTCAATCTCCGGCCATTTCATAATCACGCTTTCAACTTCCGTGGTCGCTACATTTTCACCCTGCCAGCGGAAAGTGTCGCCAATCCGGTCACCAAACTGAATGTGACCGTGCTTTTGCAGAATAACCAAATCGCCCGAATTAAACCAAGCATCGCCCTTTTCGAAAACATCGCGCAGGATTTTCTTCTCGCTGGCTTGTGCATCGGTATAGCCGTCAAACGGGTTTTGATCGTTAATGCGCATAATCAGCAAGCCGCTTTCGCCCACCGCCAAGCTTTTCATGCGCTCATCGTCACCACGAATAGGCTCATCAGCATCAACATCATAACCGACGACATTCCAAGCCTTGCCGAATTGCGGCGACCAGCCGACGGTTTTGTCGAAATTGAAAATATTCACAAAACCGGTATTGCCTTCCGACGCGCCGTAAAATTCATGCACACGTGAAATACCGAAACGGTTTTTAAATTGCATCCAAATATCAGGCCGCAGGCCATTGCCCAATACGCGGGTTACATTATGGGCTTTGTCGCTCTCGCGCTCCGGCTGCGCCAGCAAATAGCGCAGCAATTCGCCGATATAAATCGCGGCGGTGGCCTCATATTTAATGCAATCTTCCCAAAACTGGCTGGCTGAAAACTTACGGCGCAAAGCCAGTGTCGCCCCGCTACAAAGGCTTGAGCCGAAACCGACCACCAGTGCGTTTGAGTGATAAAGTGGCAGGGCGCAATAATAAGTATCTGTCGGCTTAAGCGACATAACATTGACACCAAACTGCAAACCGGCGCGAAAGATTTTCATATTGGTGGTGATGCTGGCTTTCGGCAGACCTGTTGTGCCGGAGGTGAAAATATAATAGGTCGGCGTGCCCAGCGTCAGCGGCTGGTCAGGCACAATATTATCGACCGGCTGGTCGGCAATGAGCGGCATTAAATCTTGATAAAGGCTCGGTGGCCCGCCATGTCCGCCGTCGGCAACATAAAGCAATTTATCCGCGTGTTGGTCTTCCAAAATATCGACAACTGACTGCATATTATCGAGACATTCAGAGCCGACAACAATCAGCGACGGCTCGATAAGCCGCAAACTATGCGCCAATGCCTCATTGGTCTGACCGGTATTTATCATGCCGGCAATCGCGCCCAGCTTTAAACAACCCGCCACGGCGAACAATAATTCAGGACGGTTTTCCAGATTAAGCGCAACACGGTCGCCATATTTGACACCGCGCGACCGATAATAATGCGCCATTTGATTGGCTTTGGCGTTTAGCTCACCCCAACTGATTTTTTGCTCTTCAAACTTCAGCGCAATCGCATCGGGGCGCTCGCTCGCATGACGTTCCAAAAAATCAATCATCGAGGTTTCATCTTCGGGCCGTGTTGTGAGCAGCGATTTCAAACGCCCGACCGAGCCGGGTGTCAGAAGAAACTTCAAAAAACGAAATAGATATTTACCGGTGGTAATTTTCTGTTCTTGGAAAGCCATTGATATTACTTACCTTTTACTAAACTGCGTCGAATTCAAATGCTTTTTGTAAAGCCGGACGCGCTTTCAGCCGCTCAATATAAGCGGTCAAATTCGGGTGCTCATCGGTCACTACGCCCATGCGCTGCGACATCATAATCGAATGGCCGAGCATGGTATCAGCGGCGCTGAAATCACCAATCAGATAATCTTTACCAACCATGTCAACTTCCACCCGCTGCACGGCGCGGGCCAATAGACGTTGCGCCTCCCACAATGCCCTTTCAGCGCGGCGTTCCGGCGCTAGCAAAATC
>JAKMCZ010000207.1 GCA_022428185.1 Alphaproteobacteria bacterium
AATAATCTCGTCGTCGATATGCTGGGCATTCCGGAAATGAAAAAGCTTGGCGTGCCGGTGACGATGGATGCCACCCATGCTGTGCAATTGCCGGGCGCTGACCCGCGCACGGCCAATAATAGTGGGGCGAGCGCATCTACCGGTGGACGCCGCGAAGGGGTTTCCGTGCTGGCAAAGTCTGCAATTGCGGCGGGTGCGAATGGCGTGTTCCTTGAGTTTCACCCACGCCCCGATGAAGCCCTGTGCGACGCCCCAAGCTGCTTGCCGCTGAGCGATGCAAAAGAATTGCTGAGCACACTTAAGGAAATACATTTCGTCGTTTCCTAAATCATTGCGCCTTACTGCCAATTCGGTCAGACTTTCCAAAAGATAAAAGGGGAGGGCGCGGGCCATGACGAAGGCAGGTTTTCTAAAATCGGGATTTAGTCAGCAAGGCCCGCTGTGGCGCATTGTGCTGGGCATGGTGCTGGCCATGCCGCCTTTGTTTTTCGATATTGCCGGATTGTCGGTCGATGGCGAGCGCATGTTGGCCGTTGCCATTTTAATGGCCGTATGGTGGGCGCTGGAGGCCATGCCTTTGGCGGTAACGGCGCTGGCGCCGCTTTTGCTGATGCCTAGCCTTAATGTTTTGCCGATGCGCGATACGGCCGGCAGTTATGCGCATCCGATTTTGTTTTTGCTGTTTGGCGGTTTCACGCTGGCGTTGGTGATTGAGAAATGCGGGCTGCATATGCGCGCCGCCTATAAGCTGTTGAGCATGTTGGGTGTGCATGCGCGCGATTTGATTGCCAGTTTGATGGTGATTGCCGCTTTCCTCAGTATGTGGATTTCCAATACTTCGACAACCATCATGTTGCTGCCTGTGGCGATTTCCATCACGCTGATGGTGCGCCAACATTTTGCCAATCTACCGGCGCAGCAGCTTGGAAATTTTGAAGCGGCGGTGTTTTTGGGACTGGCCTATGGAGCAACGCTGGGCGGCATTTCCACCATGATCGGCACCGCGCCCAATGCTTATGCGGTCGGCTTTATTCAGAGCACTTATGGGGTTGAGGTCAGCTTTCTCGATTGGATGCGTTTCGGCGTGCCGCTCATGCTGATTATGGTGCCGCTGGCTTGGGCGGTTTTGACCTTTCTGCTTTATCCGGTGGATTTTCGCATGACCGATGAGATAAGAGGCATGATGCGCCGAGACTTGACCGCGCTTGGCTCAGTTTCCACCAAAGAGAAGCGCGTCATGATGGTGTTTTTGGCGACCGTGCTGGCGTGGATGTCGCGTCCCTATATTGTCAGCACATTCGGCATCAGCGGCATATCTGACACGACCATTTCCATTGCGGCGGTGTTTTTATTGTTCACCGTGCCGGCCGGTGACCGCGACGGCGCCTTATTGGAATGGGATGATATGGCAAAATTGCCCTGGGGGGTGCTGCTGTTGTTTGGCGGCGGCTTTGCGCTGGCGGCGGGCATAACGGCCTCGGGGCTAAGCGCGTGGATTGGCGGGCAACTCGCGCCGCTGGGCGGCATGCCGCTGTTGGTCATCTTGTTTGCCATCGCTGCCGTGCTGATTTTCTTAACCGAAATTACCAGCAACACCGCGACCATCACCACTTTCTTGCCGATTATCTCGGCGCTGGCCGTGTCGCTCGGGCAACCGCCTTTGCAGCTTATTGTGCCTGTCGCACTGGCCGCCAGCTTCGCCTTTATGTTCCCCGTGGCGACACCGCCCAATGCGATTATTTTCGGCACGGGGCGCATCAGAATGCAGCAAATGATACGCGCCGGGCTGGTGCTTAATGTGATGGGCATTTTTGTGCTTGGCTTATTCGCCTATTATATTTTGCCGTTGACGCTAGACTTGTCTGCCACGCCTTAACGAACACTCGCTATAGGGCGGACACCTTGATCGAGGATAAACAGGCCTTCGGGTTAGCGACCCCGATAGGGCGGCACACCTTGGTCGGGGATAAACATGCCTTCGGGTGGTTCGGAGGTTTGCCAGAAAACATCAATCGGAATGCCGCCGCGCGGATACCAATAGCCGCCAATGCGCAGCCATTTCGGTTTCATGCAGTCAATCAACCGCTTGGCGACCATAATGGTGCAATCCTCATGAAACGCGCCATGATTGCGAAAGCTGCCCATAAAGAGTTTGAAGCTTTTGCTCTCGACCAAATGTTGGTCAGGCACATAATCGATAATCAGATTGGCGAAATCGGGCTGGCCGGTAACCGGACAAATAGAAGTGAACTCGGGCACCGCAAAGCGCGCAACATAAACCGCGTCGGGGTGCGGGTTCGGGACGGCTTCCAACACCGCC
>JAKMCZ010000024.1 GCA_022428185.1 Alphaproteobacteria bacterium
AAATAGGCGTCAAGAAACGCATCAGAAAAATCGCGCATGGTCAGAGCGACCCGCCCGCTATGCGACCAAACCGTTTCCCCGCCCTCGACCAGCACCGCCGCGCCCACCAAATAATGGGTCTTGCCGCGAAACGTTTTGAGGTTGGCGCGCGCTGCATCCATGTCTCGCGGCTTGTCATATAAAACACCGTCACATTCAAGGATTTGGTCGGCTCCGATAAGCAGCCCACCTTGTGTCGCCATCTCCACCACCGCCTTGGCTTTGGCATCGGCGAGAGCCAAAGCCAGCGCATCGGCATCACCCTTAAAGCCGTTCTTAATCGCGTCCTCATCAACCCCCGACACCACAATATCGAAGTCAAATCCGGCGCCGCGCAAAACCGCAGCGCGGATTTTGCTCTTCGAGGCCAATGTCAGTTTTTTGTTTAAAGCAAGGCTCATTATCATGTCGCTCCGCCATCGCTGCCCTTGCGGGTTTTTTCATGGTCTTGATAAAGGTTCAAAATGGCGCTGGCTATTTCTTCTACTGAGCGCCGCGTAACATCGATGACCGGCCATTTTTCGCGGGCAAATAATCGGCGCGCCTCAGCCACTTCGCCGCGAATAAGTTCGGGGTCGATATATTCGGTTTCGCCCTCTTCGTTAAGCGTCAACAATCGATTGCGACGAATGGCCTGCAAGCGCTCGGGGCTATTGGTCAGGCCGACAATCAGCGGGTGGTGGGCTTCCAGCAGCTCGCGCGGCGGTGCCATGCCCGGCACAAGCGGCACATTGGCGGCTTTAATGCCGCGGTTTGCCAGATAAATGCAGGTTGGGGTTTTCGACGTTCGGCTAACGCCGGTCAACACAATGTCTGCCTCGTTTAAGTCACCCTGGCTCTGCCCGTCATCGTGCTGAATGGTGTAATTAAGCGCATTGATGCGGCGGAAATAATCTGTATCCAACGCATGCTGACCGCCGGGCTTATTGGCGATCTCGACCTTTAGATAGGGTGCCAGTGAATTGACAAAAGGCTGCAAAAGCGACAAGCACGGCACGCCCATTTTATCGCACGCCGCATGCAGCTCGCTGCGCAATCCCTCATCAAGAATGGAGTAAAGCACCGGTCCGGGGTTTTCTTGCATTTCATCAAGCGCGCGCGCCAAAGCTTTTGTCCCGCGCACCAGCCCGTAAATATGTTCTTCTGGCGCGGCATCAACGAATTGCGCGCATACGGCACGCGCCACCGCTTGCACGGTTTCACCGGTGCTATCGGATAATAAATGCAGATGAAACTTGCTGGCCGCCATGATTGTTCCGCGCTGAATTATGTGAATTGTGAGGATAAGTTGCGCTGGCGGCGAAGCCAAGAAAATTTGTCCCCATTATTCGAAAACCGCTCTTGTCTCATACACGGTTTATTAACTCGGCTTTTCCTGTCTGTGGAAACTGAGGATAAATAATTCCCATTCATATTTCCTATTTTGTCCCCGTTATTCACATTTTTCCAATAGCTGAAAGAAACACGATTAAGTTCAATTTGTTAGCTTAATCGGGACAAGATTATCTTTTCCTCAATCTTATACATAGGTTTATCCCAATACACATTTGGGGATGACTTAGCGTAACTTGAATAATCAACAGAAAAGCCGCTGACCAACAACAACAACATCCTTTATTTATTTAAATACAAAAAGCAGCTATGGAGAGGCATGAGTGCGTCTCTTGCTAATGAGAAGAAAATTTTGCGCGTTTTGCGGGGGCAGAGCGAGTTGGTTCCGCCTATCTGGTTGATGCGACAGGCAGGACGTTATCTTCCTGAATACCGAGCAACACGCGAGCAAGCTGGCGGCTTTTTAGATTTATGTTACGCGCCTGACTTGGCTGAAGAGGTAACCCTACAACCGCTTCGTCGCTATGCTTTCGATGCGGCGATTGTCTTTGCCGATATTCTTCTTATTCCCCAAGCGATGGGACAAAAATTATGGTTCGAAACCGGCGAAGGGCCGCGTCTTTCTCCGATTGAAAATGCGGATAATTTATCTTGCGATAGCGTGCTAACCTATTTAGCGCCCGTGTTTGAAACACTAAAGCGCTTATCAACAAGCCTACCAAACGACACGGCGCTGATCGGTTTCGCCGGCGCACCGTGGACGGTTGCCAGTTATATGGTGGCCGGGCGCGGGACACCTGACCAAGCTCCGGCGCGGCATTTAGCCGAAACAGATGCTGCGGCGTTTCAGTCAATTATCGACGCTCTTATCGAAAGCACGGTTGATTATCTGGCAGCGCAGGTTGATGCCGGAGCAGAAGTCTTGCAAATATTTGAAAGCTGGGCAGGGTCTTTAGAAGGCGATGCTTTTGAACGATGGTGTGTGATGCCGGTAGCCACGATTATCGAGGCTTTGCGAAACCGAGGGATTGACGTGCCGATTATTGCTTTCCCGCGTGCCGCCAAATCGCATATGGGAGCCTATTGTGCAGCGACCAAATGTGATGCGCTGGGCTTGGATACAGGCGCTGACATTGAGGCGATACGCGCCGAAACGGGCCCTGATATGGTTTTGCAAGGTAATCTTGACCCGCTGGTTTTGGTTGAGGGTGGCGAGAAACTTGACAGTGCGGTTAGGCTTATTTTGGATAAAACGCGCGGCACGCCGCATATTTTTAATTTAGGGCACGGCATTGTGCCGCAAACGCCGCCGCAAAATGTGGCGCGCCTGATCGAGCTGGTTAAAGAGGCGGGGATATGAGCATTTTGGCAGATTATTATCGCTGGCTGCTGGCGGCCCATATTATCGCGGTGATGTTCTGGATGGCGGGCATGTATTATTTGCCGCGTCTTTTTGTTTACCACACTGAAGCTTTAGAGGCGGGCACGGCGCATGACATGTTTCCGGTCATGGAAGAAAAATTACTGCGTATCATCATGACACCGGCAATGCTTGCCGCTTGGGTCTTCGGATTGGCGCTTATATTTGCCGGACAGCACTGGCCGCTTGCTGATGCCTGGTTGATATCTAAATTAGTATTGGTAGTTGGCCTGTCGGCCTATCACGGATTTTTAGCTGCTGAGCGCAAAAAACTGCTGACTGGATTGCCGCCGCGCCCATCAAGATTTTACCGTTTGATCAATGAAGTGCTGCCGGTGTTGACCGTGGTGATTGTGGTTTTGGTGGTCGTGCAGCCATTTTAGGTCGCTCTCAAAGTTTTCTTGAGGCGCGTCTTTTTTTCGGTTATAAATGCATCTCCTACCGAGGGTCGCCACGCGACACTTATTTTACCTTCAAACTAGTTGCGTGACCGAGAGGTCGGTTTCTTATGGCTAAGCCTGAAATGGCGATAGTGTGAAGCCGTTAAGTTAAATGCCCACCCGCAACGAGAATTTTTGAGCAGAGCGATGAACGAGATTAAACTTGAAGAGCTAAAGGCTAAATCCCCGACTGAACTTTTGGCTTTTGCCGAAACACATGAAATTGAAAACGCCTCAGCAATGCTGAAGCAAGATATGCTATTCGCGATTTTGAAGAAACTGGCCGATGATGATGTGACAATCATTGGTGAGGGTGTGGTTGAGGTTTTACAAGACGGGTTTGGTTTTCTGCGCTCACCCGATGCCAATTATTTGCCCGGTCCCGATGACATTTATGTAAGCCCCAGCCAAATCCGTCGCTTTGCGTTGCGCACCGGCGATACGCTGGAGGGCGAAATTCGCAGCCCGAAGGATGGCGAGCGCTATTTTGCTTTGCTCAAAGTCAATAAGATTAATTTTGAAGACCCTGAAAATGCGCGCCAGAAAGTGCACTTTGACAATCTGACACCGCTCTATCCGGATGCGGGCATTAGCATGGAAACTAATGACCCGACGCAAAAGGATTTATCGACAAGGGTTATCGATATTGTTGCGCCTTTGGGCAAGGGTCAGCGCGCGCTTATTGTTGCGCCGCCGCGCACCGGTAAAACGGTGTTGATGCAAAATATTGCCAAATCAATATCGGCGAACCATCCCGAGTGTTACTTGATTGTGCTGCTGATTGACGAGCGCCCCGAAGAGGTAACCGACATGCAGCGTTCGGTTGATGGCGAGGTTGTGTCATCAACATTTGATGAACCGGCAACACGCCACGTGCAGGTTGCTGAAATGGTTATCGAAAAAGCCAAGCGTCTGGTAGAGCATGGTCGTGATGTGGTTATCCTGCTTGATAGCATTACGCGGCTAGGCCGTGCCTATAATACGGTCGTGCCAAGCTCGGGCAAAGTGTTGACCGGTGGTGTCGATGCCAATGCGCTACAGCGCCCAAAGCGGTTTTTCGGCGCTGCGCGGAATATTGAAGAGGGCGGCTCATTAACCATTGTGTCCACCGCGCTGATTGAAACCGGATCGCGCATGGATGAGGTTATTTTTGAAGAGTTCAAAGGTACCGGCAATTCGGAAATTGTGCTCGACCGCAAAATCTCCGACAAGCGCGTTTTCCCGGCCATCGACATTATGAAATCGGGCACGCGCAAGGAAGAATTGCTGGTTGACCCCGGCGCGCTGGCGAAAATCTATGTGCTGCGCCGCATTCTTAACCCGATGGGTGCCGTTGATGCGGCCGAGTTCCTTATCGATAAGCTGAAAAACACCAAAAATAATGATGAGTTTTTCGACTCGATGAACACTTAATCAGCCCAGCGCTTTAGCAAACATATCCAGCGTGCGCTGATGCGCCAGTGCGGCTGCGTCAGCATCATAATGCATCCCATTATGGCGCGCAAAAGCGTGGTCTTGTCCGTCGTAAATATGAACGCTGGCCGTATCATGCGTCGCCAGCGCGTCAGCAATTTTTTGCTGCGCCGGTCTGGGCACAAACTCGTCTTCAGCGGCAATATGAATAAGCGTCGGGGCGGAAATGTTTTGCGCTTCGTCCAGCATGTCTTGAATACCGACGCCATAATATGATGCATGCGCATCACCATTCGTGCGACATGCGGCCATATAGACCATGCGGCCCCCTAAGCAAAAGCCGATTGTGCCGACTTTGGCGCAGCCCTCGGCGCGCAAATAATCAATCGCCGCTTGCAGGTCGCTAACGCCCTCATCGCCGTCATAACCGTTCATCAGTTGAAAAGCTTTTTGCCATTCTTCTTCCGAGCTATCGGTCAGGGCGACATTGCGCTCTTGGCGCCAAAACAAATCGGGTGCCACGGCCAGATAGCCTTCGCCGGCGAGCCAGTCAGCGGTCGCCTTAATGTCGGCATTGACGCCGAAAATTTCTTGAATGACGACAACGCCGCCCTTGGCTGTCGTGTCTGGCTTAGCCAGATAGGCATCAAAATAACTGTCTGCCGATTTGATTTGAACTTGGCTCATGTTTCGCCCCCATTGTTAAATTTCTTCTGAAGCTTCATTCGCGCTTCGTGCCTCAGTGTGTCGCTGGCGCATCAGCGCGTCAAGCGCATCGGTTAATTTGTCAGCCTCGGTAAGTGGTGTGAGGCAGGTTTGGCCGGGACAAATATAGGCGGTTGCCTTATTGCCCAGCATGGTTTTTGCGTGCGCCATATGATTGGGGGGAAGCGGGTCATGCGTTGGTGTGATGGTGATTATGTGGCGGGCGAAAATCGGATGTGCCAGCGCTGCTGCTTCAAGCTTCTTGGCATCTTCTCTTCCGCCATCTGGCGCGCCATCTGACCGTTCGTCCGATGGGCTGATAATGATAATCGATAATGCATGATCAAGCTCAGCACGGGCCGATAAAAAAGCGGTCATTGACGGATAGTCTTTCAGGGCATGACCGGCGAGCGCAGAAAAGCCGGCCTCGGCTTTGTTGCGCCAAGCGGCATCGCCGGTGATTGTCGCCAGTCCGGCAAACAGAGAAAGCGAAGCGGCATTGGCTGATGGTTGGGCGTTGTCTTGAACGGCGCGATTATTGACCAATAGGTTTGGTGCATCGGCCTTATTGGTCAAATAGCCGCCGCGCTCACCATCGGCAAAGTGATTGTGCAAATGTGCGCCATCGGCGCAGGCTTGCTCGAGATAAGCGCCATTGGACGTGGCTCCATAGATTGCCAGCGCGGCTTGCCCCATAAACGCGTAATCGGCGCTGAGCGATATGCCAAGCCTGGCACCATTGCGCGCGCTGTGACGCAGCTCGCCCCGCTCATCGGTTAAGGCTTGGCGGGCACCGGCATAGGTCGCCTCTGCCAGAGCCAGCCAATCAGAGCGGTCAAACAGACGCGCCGCTTCAGCCAGCGCAGCAATCATCATGCCGTTCCAGTCGGCAAGAACCTTGTCATCGCGCGCCGGTTGGGGGCGTTTATTGCGGGCGCTCAACAAGCTGGTGCGCGCCGTGGCAAATGCGGGCAATGGCGCAATGCCGTGATCGAGCAAGTTTGGAATATTGCGCCCGCCAAATTCAGGGGCGAAATTACCTTGCGCGCTGATATCATAGGCGGCTGAAAACGCGTCGGCGTCATCGCCGAGCAGTTCCTCGATTTCGCTTTTGTCCCAAACATAAAAAGCGCCCTCTTCGCCCTGCGTATCGGCGTCGAGGCTGGCGGCAAAGCCACCCCCGTCTTTTCCCGTCAGCACCATATCGCGGGCCAGCCAATCAATCGTTTCTTCAATGCGCGCGGCAAAAAGCGGCTCTTTAGTGTCGCGATAGAGCAGGCATAAAAGCGATAGCAGGAGGGCGTTGTCATAAAGCATTTTTTCAAAATGCGGCACCAGCCACTCGGCATCGACGCTGTAGCGGGCGAAACCGCCCCCAAGATGGTCGTATATACCGCCCTGACAGATTTTGCGTGCCGTGACCAGCACCGCGTCGCGCAAGGCGGTATCGTCGCTCAATTGCGCTTGCTGCCATAAAAATTGATAGAGGAAGGGTTGGGGAAACTTGGGCGCGCCGGCCAGCCCGCCCTTTTCCATATCGATATGCGCGCCGAGATTTTGTGCCGCCCGCGCCGGTAAATCGGCCGGCATGTCACCATGCGCATCGGCGACGGCTTTGGCGCGCAGCGACGTTGTGAGGGCTTTGGTGTTGGCGCTTACCTTATCGGGGGTCTCGCGCCAGATACGGGCAATCTCTGTCAGGATTTGCATAAAGCCGGGGCGACCATATTGCGGTGTTTTGGGAAAATATGTGCCACCCCAAAACGGCGCGCCATCGGCATCGAGACAGATGGTCAACGGCCAGCCGCCCTGCTCCCCCATCATGGTCAGCGCGCTCATATAAATCTCGTCCAAGTCCGGACGCTCTTCGCGGTCCAGCTTGATGCAAACAAAATGCTCATTCATAAGCGCTGCCACTGCGTCGTCCTCAAAACTTTCATGCGCCATAACATGACACCAATGGCACGCTGCGTAGCCGATAGAGAGCAGCACCGGCAAATTGCGGCGGCGCGCTTCGTCAAACACGGCGGCCTCCCAGGGTTGCCAATGCACCGGATTATCCCTGTGTTGCAAGAGATAGGGGCTGGTCGCCTCGGCCAGTCGATTGCGCGCGAAAGCAGGATTGCCTTTATCAGTCATGTCGGGCAGGTTACCCGAAATCCGGTGCAGCACAAATTGAAACACCAATTGACATATGGGGCGGGGCACAAGTGTCAGAAAAGACAATCGGGGAAACAACTGGAGCGACGATTTTTGCTCTCTCGACGGCCTCGGCGCGCGCCGCCATTGCGGTCATTCGCCTGTCCGGCGCATCTTGCCATAACGCGCTGACGGCGCTGGGGGTTACCGACATGCCCGCGCCGCGCATGGCCGGCTTGCGCGCCTTACATCACCCGAAAAGCGGCGCGCTGCTTGATGAGGCTTTGGTGTTGCGCTTTGCCGCCCCGCAGAGCTTTACCGGCGAGGATATGGCTGAGCTGCATGTGCATGGCGGCTTGGCGGTCACCGCCTCAGTGCTCGACGCGCTGTCAGAAATTGATGGATTACGGCCTGCTGCGCCGGGTGATTTTACCCGCCGCGCTGTTCTTAACGGCAAGATGGACTTAACCGCAGCAGAAGCGATTGCCGATTTGATCGATGCCGAAGGCGGCGCGCAACAAGCCCAAGCGCTTGATCAGTTGCGCGGGCAGTTGCGTCACCGTGCTGAAGGGTGGCGCGACAGCCTAACGGCTATCCTGGCGCATTTGGAAGCCGATTTGGAGTTTGCCGATGAAGACTTGCCAGGTGGCGTCGGGCAAAAAGCACTGCACGCCTTGCCTGATTTACAAAAAGACCTGGCTATGCAGCTTGATGATGGGCGTGGGCTGCGCTTGCGCGACGGCATTCGGATTGCGCTTGTCGGCGCGCCGAATGTCGGAAAATCTAGCATTCTCAATATGTTAGCGGGGCGCGATGCGGCGATTGTCTCGGCTCGCGCCGGCACCACGCGCGATGCTGTCGAGGTTGCCATGTTGCTGGCCGGTGTGCCGGTAACGTTAATTGATACGGCCGGTCTGCGTGCCGCCGGTGATGATATTGAGCGCGAGGGGGTGCGCCGCGCTGTGGCAACCGCCGACATGGCCGATATTGTCATATTGGTCAATGCCGTCGACACGCCAGCCGATGATGCAACAGATGACGAGATGAAAGCGCTGATGGCGCGTGCCGATTTGCACCTTGTCAATAAGAGCGATTTGGGTGACCCGCCACCTTCCGGCTGGTCATTTACACCGCCCGCCGAGGCTATGGAATTATCAGCCACCACCGGTGCGGGAGCCGAGGCGCTGGTGGCGCGGCTGACCGATTTGGTGGTTGAGAAAACCGGACAAGGCGGCGGTGCGTTGGTGACCCGCCAACGTCACCAAACGATTTTGCGTGATGTGGTGAACCATATTGGTGCGGCGCAACGTGCCGCCGACGCGGCCATAGATGGCGGCGGCGGGCTGGAATTAGCGGCAGAGGATTTGCGTTTGGCACAGCGCGCGCTAGGCCGCTTGACCGGCGCGGTCGACGTTGAACAATTGCTCGACGTGGTGTTCGCTGATTTTTGTATTGGCAAATAAGAGCGCCATTTGCCGCCAAATGTTTCACGTGAAACAATTAGGTTTGGGGCGCGTCCGCTCATCGCCCCTTGCCGCGCGGCCAGCTTATGCGCTATCACCCCCTCTGAAAGCAGCAATGGCGCGCGCGCGCCGGAGTAGGCACAGATGACGCAGACCCATGATGTGATTGTAATCGGCGGCGGCCATGCCGGCTGCGAGGCAGCGGCGGCGGCAGCGCGATTTGGTGCGCGCACGCTGTTGGTTACCCATAAGCTGGAAACGATTGGTGAAATGTCGTGCAACCCGGCGATTGGCGGGGTCGGCAAAGGTCATCTGGTGCGTGAAATTGATGCGCTGGACGGATTGATGGGCCGCGTTGCCGACCAAGCAGGGATACAGTTTCGTTTGCTCAATCGGCGCAAGGGCCCTGCCGTGCATGGACCCCGCACGCAAGCCGATCGCAAGCTCTATCGTACAGCCATGCAAGCGGCGATTGGCGCGACCGATAATCTGAGTGTCTTGGCGCAACCGGTAGACGATGTGTTGGTCAAAGACGGGCGCTGCATTGGCATTATCACCGAAACCGGCGAGCGCCATATGGCGGCTGCCGTGGTGTTGACCACGGGCACATTTCTTGACGGCATTGTGCATATCGGCACCAAGCGGATTGCGGCCGGTCGCCACGGCGAAGCGCCCGCCATTACCCTGTCAAAACGGCTTTACGCGCTGGCAAAAGAAAGCGGCGCGCTGCAATTGGGCCGCATGAAAACCGGCACACCGGCGCGCTTGGACGGGCGCACGATTGAGACGGAGCGTCTTGAGGCACAGCCGGCCGATGCCAATCCGGTGCCGTTTTCGTTCATGACCGATAAAATCGATGTGCCGCAAACCGTTTGCCACATCACCCATACCAATCAAGCGACGTTCGATATTATTGAGAAGAATGTCAAATTATCGCCAGTCTATTCGGGTCAGATTGATGGGGTTGGCCCACGCTATTGTCCGGCGATTGAAGACAAGGTGGTTCGGTTTCCTGACCGTGTGGCGCATCAAATTTTCCTAGAGCCTGAGGGGCTTGATGATCCGACCGTCTATCCCAACGGTATCTCGACCTCGCTGCCGGAGGATATTCAAGATGCGTTTATTCGCACCATTCCGGGGTTGGAAAATGTTCATATCCTGCGTCCCGGCTATGCCATTGAATATGATTATGTCGACCCGCGCGCGCTGATGCCCAGTCTCGAATTAAAAGCCCTGCCCGGGCTTTATCTGGCGGGTCAAATTAACGGCACGACCGGCTATGAAGAGGCAGCGGGACAAGGCCTGGTGGCGGGCATGAATGCGGC
>JAKMCZ010000027.1 GCA_022428185.1 Alphaproteobacteria bacterium
TTGCAAGGCCTCTGGATTAAAGCGCAGATATCCGCCCCAATACAGGCCCATCACATCAAGATTTTTGACAAGCAGATGATTGGCGGGGATTTGCGGAACGGTACCGCTGGCAAAGCCGATGCTTAAAATCCGCCCTTCGGGCCGCATAGCGCTAAATCCGGCCTCAAATCCCGCGCCGCCAACCGCATCATAAAGCACATCATCACCGCCAAGGGCGCGCAATTGGTCGCGCAGATCGGGGGTGTCTGCGTCAATCATATGATCCGCGCCAGCGCGTTTGGCAATTTCAAGCTTGGCTTGCCCGCGTGCCACCGCGATGACCTTGGCCCCAAGGCTTGCGCCGATTTCCACCGCGGTCAGGCCGACCCCACCTGCCGCACCTAACACGGCAAGGGTTTCCCCTGCAGCCAGACGCGCACGCCGCGTCAATGCCAGATGTGAGGTGCCATGGGCGATCAAAAATCCTGCGGCCTCGGTCAAGGGCATGTGATCTGGCAGGCGCAGGGCGCGCTGTGCGGGAAAGCATCCATATTCTGCCAAACCGCCTTGGCCCGCATAAACGGCCACAGGATCCCCCACCGCGTGGGTTGTCACCCCATCCCCAAGCGCATCCACCACGCCTGCCAATTCCAACCCCATTACGAAGGGCGGGGTCGGGGTGTCTTGGTATTTTCCCTCAATCATAAGCAGATCGGCAAAATTCAGACCACAGGCCGCAATGCGCACCCTGATCTCGCCTTGGTTTGGGCGTGGCATTGGAAGTTCACGGATTTCTGGCGCGGTGTTAAAGGCGCTTAACTCCCATGCTTGCATGGCAAAATCCTTTCCCAATCATCCAAGCCCCTGATCTTGCACAGTTAAGACATCGCGCCAAGCCGTCAAAGCGCCGCGCGCTTTTTCGTTAGGAAAAATTCGCCTTATGCGGTATCATAAGGCTCCGAACGCAGGTTGTGTGACCGGCTTTGGCGCGTGAATTATCGGGTCTGCCTCTCCCCTTTCTTGACCAATATTCGTTGCGCCCTATCTTGCAATCGGTGCCGCATGGGTTGAGTGATGTCTTGCGAACTCGCTTGGCTTTTGTGGTCGTTTGTTGCCAAACACCAATCGCAGTCGCAGGAGTAACCAAGTGACACATCCCGTAGACATTCATGTCGGCAAGCGCGTTCGTCATCGCCGTTGGATGGTGGGTATGACCCAGCAACAGCTCGCGGCCCATGTTGGGATCAAATTCCAACAGATCCAAAAATACGAAACTGGCATGAACCGCATCAGCGCCTCGCGCCTTTGGGATATTGCGGCAACGCTTGGCGTGCCTGTGCAGTATTTCTTTGAGGGATTGGACGAAGCCAACACCACCGCCGCAAATCAACCCGATGATCTTTTGGCGGATAAGGAAGCGTTGGATTTGATCCGCTCTTATTACGCGATCCCAGAAAATCAGCGCCGCCGTTTGTTTGATTTGGCGCGGGTTCTGTCGGACGCAGCTGCTTGACCTAGGGCGGTTTTGCGTGGCACTGCGCGGGGGCGGGGCAGAAGGCCCTGCTGCCACCAGTGAGATGCCATCATGACCGCGACCCGCAATGTGCCCAATGTGACCGATGTCGAGGCGGCCGAGCTGATTGCCTTGGCCCATGATCTGGCGGATGCTGCGCGCAAAGCGACCTTGGCCCGATTTCGTCAAGCGGGGCTTTCAACCGAAAACAAGGCCAACGCGGGATTTGATCCCGTAACCGAAGCTGACCGCGAGACCGAGGCAGCGATGCGCGCCTTAATCGAGGCACGCCGCCCGCAAGATGCGATATTGGGCGAGGAATTTGGCGCAAAATCGGGGCAATCGGGCCTGACATGGGTGCTAGACCCAATTGACGGCACGCGTGGATTTATGACGGGCACACCCAGTTGGGGGGTGTTGATTGCCCTGTTGAATGAGACAGGCCCAATTTTCGGGGTCATTGACCAACCTTATATTGTCGAGCGTGTTATCGGCGGTTTGGGGCAAAATTACATGACTGGCCCGCAAGGCGAAATGATCTTGCGGACAAGCGCGCGCAAAACTTTGGCCGAGGCGCGGCTCTTTTCGACTTTTCCAGAAATCGGCGCGATTTCCGAGCGTCTCGCCTTCGAAGCAGTGCGCGATCAGGTGCTTTTGACGCGCTATGGGATGGATTGCTACGCCTATGGTTTGGGGGCCTTGGGGCAGGCAGATTTGGTGATTGAGGCGGGTCTGCAATCCTATGACATCGCCGCCCCGATTGCCGTGATTGAGGCGGCGGGGGGCATTGTCACCAATTGGCAAGGCGGCCCTGCCCATCAGGGCGGGCAGGTCTTGGCTGCAGCCAATCGCGATTTACATCAGGCGGCATTGGTGCTTTTGTCTGAGCAATCTTGATCTTTTATGGGG
>JAKMCZ010000031.1 GCA_022428185.1 Alphaproteobacteria bacterium
GGATTTCCTCCTCTTATTATTGTTGAACAGCGCCGACCATTGGTGCCGGGCTGTGTCAATTCCAATACGAGTAAAGAAATCCCGCCTATTTCCGCGAGGGTATTTTATTTGGCGAGCACCCCGACGGGGCTACTCGTATTGAATTGACATAAAGAGGTTAGGAAATCGTAAACAGTAGGCGCAAGCTAAATCTGATTTAACTTATTGTTCTTTTATGAAAATATATGTTTACGGGAATAAAAGTAGTTCACCCCTCCAAACAGGCGGGCGACTCTAGCCAGACAGACTAAAGAAGCCCCGAAGCCATATCGAATTTGCATAGTATCATTATTGATGCTATATAGGGGCATGGCGAAAATAACAATAATCCGCCAAGAAATGGAAAACGCGCCGACCAATATATACTGCAAGGATTTGTCGGCTGTATGTGAGCATTATTTTGGAGACGCGCGCAGCAAGGGTAGTCATCAAATTTACAAAACGCTGTAGCCTAATGACCCGCGTGTGAACATTCAAAAGGGCAAAGACGGCAAGGCCAAGCCTTATCAGGTGCGCCAAGTGCTGGCGGCGATAGAAAAGCTGGAAGCGGAAAGCGAGGACTGAAATGGAAAAAATCAACGCTGAACATTATAGCTATCGCGTGACGTGGTCAGAAGAAGATGGCGAATTTGTCGCCCAATGCGCCGAGTTTAACAACCTATCGCATTTGGCCGCCAAAAGCGCCGATGCCCTGCGCGGCATTACCGAACTGGTGCGCGGTGTTGTGGACGATATGCAAAGCGTGGGTGAAACGCCGCCACTGCCATTTTCGCAGCGGCCTTATAGCGGCAAATTTATGCTGCGCCTGCCGCCCGAGACGCATCGTCGCTTGAGCATTGAGGCGGCAGAACAAAATGTAAGTCTTAATCGGCTAGTGGCGGCGAAATTATAATCGCGGCATGCGCGCCTACCTATCTATCGTCTCGATATTCAACTGACCCGCCAGACCGGCGTCGCGGTGCGCGTGGATGGCGTTATATTCTTCCGACATCATCATATCGACCATCGCTTGGCGGCTCGGATATTGGACAATCGCCACTTGATCCCAAAGCTCTTCGACCTCGCCCAACGCCAAGCGCTGCACATCACCGAAAAAGCGCATCTCGCCGCCCAAACCCTCGACAATTATCGCCACTGCCGCACCATAAATCGCATAGGCCTCAGCCCCGGTCATGTCTGTTCCATGCAGTTCATGGTCTTCAGGAAACTCGGCCTTGTCCTTGAATTTCAGCAAATTGACCATGCTGATGGCCTTGCCGTGGTTATCTTCAAAAAAACCCTTCATCTGCTCTGATGAAGGAACGACTGCGTTTTCCACTTTCATTATTCTCTCCATATGGCTTTTCGCCAATAAAAAATATGACTCAACCGTCATTTTTAGTTAAACCCCAATTGATAAAGTGTTTAGTCTAAAAATAAATGCCCGTGAAGGGCAGTTTTTTGACATTTTTGCGTTATATAAAAATGGCAATAAGGGGATTTGAGAATAAATGGAATTTGACCCTGACAATCATGACACGCAACCGGTCGTAACCAGCCGGAAGCCGAGGCGGTTGATAAGCCCTCTGGGCACGTCGGTCATTGTGTTTCTGGCGCTCATTGCATGGCTCGCCAGCGGCATTTTGTTCAACACGGAAACGGTGGAAGCCGCCAAACCCATCAGCACAGATGGCAATATTGGCCGCACTTTCAAAGTTGTGGTGCAAGAGATTACGGCGCAGCCCTATCCGAACACAATCATTCTGCAAGCGCGGAGCGAAGCCGATAAGGTCGTCACCGTCGCCTCTGAAACCGGCGGCACGATAAGCCAATTACCGGTTGATAAGGGCGCTTTTGTTCAAAAAGGACAGATTATTTGCCGCATAGATGTCGGCGCGCGCGCGGCGCAAGTAGCACAAGCCCGCGCCCAGCGCGATGCCCGCAAGATTGAATTCACCGCAGCCAAAAAACTGGTCGAACAAGGCCATATGTCAAAAAGCCAAATGGCCGCCGCACAAGCTGCTTTCGATGCCTCTGTCGCCGCCGTTAA
Source organism: Alphaproteobacteria bacterium (assembly GCA_022428185.1). GTDB lineage: Bacteria > Pseudomonadota > Alphaproteobacteria > RS24 > RS24 > UBA8337. The sequence goes on from JAKMCZ010000031.1 coordinate 2,069, forward strand.
GGGCGCATTGGTGGAATTGGAACGCACTAAAATTCGCGCCCCGTTTGACGGCATTCTTGACCGCCAACCGGTCAAAATCGGTCACTACATGTCGCCCGGCCAACCCTGCGGCACGATTATCGACAAAGACCCGCTGTTAATTGTCGGCTATGTGGCCGAAAACCAGATTAACCGCGTTTCAATCGGCGCGACCGGCAACGCCAAGCTATCGACCGGCGAAGTGGCGCAAGGCAAAATTCGTTATATCGCCGAAAGCCCCAATCTCACGACCCGCACTTTTCGGGTTGAACTGGAAGTCGCCAATAAAGACCTGCAATTGCGCGATGGCATGACCGCCGAGTTGACCATCAATGCCGGTGAGGTTGTCGCCAGCCGCGTGCCGCAAAGTGTTTTGACCCTTGCCGGTGATGGCCGCCTTGGTGTGCGCGTGCTCGATAATAACCGCGTTGTCATTCGACCAATTCAAATCATCAAAGACGACCAAGACGGTGCTGTTGTGACCGGCCTGGCCGCGTCGGAAATGGTGATTGTGCGGGGCGGTGAATTTACCCGCGATGGCCGCGAGGTTGATTTTGAAATGCTGTCCGATGCAAATGGGGCGGCGCAATGATGTATCGCTTTATCACCGCCGCCATGACCCGCAGCCGCGCGGTGTTGACTATTTTGGCGGCACTTTTGCTGGGTGGCCTAAGCTCTTATTATTCGCTGCCACGCGAAGCTGACCCGGATATTCCCATTCCGATTATTTATGTCGGCGTTGTGTTGCCCGGCATTTCACCGATTGATGCTGAGCGCTTATTGGTTAAGCCGATGGAGCTTGAACTTCGAACGCTTACCGGCCTGAAAGAAATGCAATCGGTCTCGGCGCAGAATTACGGCGCCGTGCTGCTCGAATTTGATGTCAGCTTCGACAAGGAGCAAGCGCTGCTCGATGTGCGCGAGAAGATGGATCAGGTGCGCCCCGAATTGCCGGATGATGCCGAAGAGCCTGATGTGCGCGAGTTTAATGTCAGTCTGTTTCCGGTCATTATGGTCAATCTGACGACAACGGATTCTGAGCGCGAGCTTTATCGCCACGCCAAAATGCTGAAAGAAGAGATTGCCGGCATGCCCAATGTGCTGGAGGCCAATCTGGTTGGCCAGCGTGAGGAAGTGCTGGAAATCGTCATCGACCAACGGGCGATGGAAAATTACAACATCACCTCAAACGAGCTTTATTCCGTGCTGGCGCGCAATAACCAGCTTATTCCGGCAGGCAGCATTGACAGCGGACAGGGACGCTTTTCGCTCACCGTGCCCGGGTTGATTGAAAAAGAAGAAGATGTCGGTCAAATTCCGATTAAGACGCGCGGCGACGCGGTTGTGCGCCTGAGTGATATTGCCGAGGTGCGCCGCACCTTTAAAGACCAAAGTATTTATGCTCGGTTTAACGGCAATCCGACCATTTCCATCGAAGTGGTGAAGCGGCTCGGTGCCAATATTGTGGAGACCACACAGCAAGTGCGCACTCTGTCGCTCGACTATACGCGCGACTGGCCCGACACGATTGGTGTTGATTTCTCCTCCGATATTTCAAGCTTTATTTTTGAGATGCTCGGCTCGTTGGAAACCTCGATCTCAAACGCCATTATGCTGGTGATGATTTTGGTTATTGCCGCGCTCGGGCTGCGCTCAGCTCTGCTTGTCGGCCTATCTATTCCAACCAGTTTCCTTGTCGGCTTTCTGATTGTTGACCTGATGGGCATGACGCTGAACATGATGATTATGTTCGGCTTTATTCTATCTGTCGGCATTTTGGTTGATGGCGCGATTGTGGTGGTTGAATATGCCGACCGCAAAATGGCAGAGGGGCTGAACCGTCGCGACGCTTATGCAATGGCGTCCTCGCGCATGTTTTGGCCAATCCTATCCTCCACCGGCACCACGCTGGCGGCCTTTGGCCCAATGCTGTTTTGGCCCGGTGTAAGCGGTAAGTTTATGTCTTACCTGCCGATTACCGTGATTATTCTACTCAGCGCCTCGCTGGCTACGGCCATGCTATTCATGCCGGTTATTGGCGGTCTCGTCGGCAAATCCGAGCAAGAGGGCGATGAATTGCTGTCCAGCCTGTCGGGCGAGAACCGCATTAATCTGCACGAGATGAAGGGTATGACAGGACGCTATTTGCGCTTTCTGAAAATGTGCATGAACTGGCCGCTGACGACCATTGGCACCGCTGTGGCCATTCTCACCACGATTGTGATGCTGTATGGCGAATTTAATAATGGCGTAGAGTTTTCCGGCTCTATTGAACCGCATCAAGCCAATGTGCTGGTCAAGGCGCGCGGCAATCTGTCGGTTGAGGAAGCTGATTTGGCGACCAAATTGGTCGAGAGCATTATCCTCGATATTCCGGGCATCGACTCTGCCTTTTCGCAAGCCGGCCCGGCCATTGGTAGCGGTGACGGCGCACCAAATATGGGCGATGGGCGAATTCCCGCCGACACGATTGGGCTTATTCGCATCGAGTTTACCCATTTCTCAACCCGCGTTCCAGCCACGCAGATTATGCGAGAGATCACCGAGCGGGCGCGCCGCTTTGCCGGTATCGAGGTTGAAATCAAGGAACGCGAGCAAGGCCCGCCGCAGGGCAAAGGCATTGAGGTTGAGGTCAGCGGCCAAGATTTGGATAAGCTGACAAATGTCACCAATACCATATCGCGCTACATGAAGAGCCGCAGTGACCTTTACGTTGACGTCGAGGACACACTGCCCTTACCGGGTATTGAGTGGAATTTGAGCGTTGACCGAGAAGCAGCCGGTCGTTTCCAGGCTGATATTTCCACTGTCGGTAACGTTATTCAACTTGTCACTAACGGTATTCTCATCGGCCATTATCGCCCCGATGATAGCGATGAGGAAATTGAGATACGCGCCCGCTATCCCTACGATGCGCGCTCCTTCGACCGGCTTGACCAGCTTCGCGTGCTGACCCCCGCCGGTAATGTGCCGATTACCAATTTTGTCGAGCGCAAGCCGGGTGAGAAACGCGACGCCATTAGCCGCATTGATGGCCAACGCGTCATTCAATTGCAAGCCGCTATGGCGATTAATCCGGAAACCGGAGAGGAATATCTGGCGACCGATTTGGAAAATGATTTCCTTGAATGGATGAGCACGCAAGATTTTGTGCCGTCTGATGTAAGCTGGCGTTTGCGCGGTGCCAATGAAGAGGCCGAAGCCTCGGCTGCATTTTTGGGACGCGCCATGATTGCCTCGCTGCTGCTGATGTTCATTATTCTGCTGATGCAATTCAACAGCCTCTACTGCACGCTGCTCACGCTCTCCACCGTTGTGCTTTCTACGATTGGTGTATTGCTGGGCATGATGCTGACCGGACAGGTTTTCTCAGTCATTATGACCGGCACGGGCGTTGTCGCGCTCGCCGGTATTGTGGTCAATAATTCGATTGTGCTGATTGATACCTATCAGCGCCTCTTGGCGACCGGCATGGAAAAGGTTGATGCGATTTTGAAAACCGCAGGGCAACGCTTGCGCCCGATTTTGCTCACCACCATCACCACCATGATTGGCCTGTTCCCGATGGCGATACAGGCATCGATCAATGTGTTTGACCGCTCTTTGCAATTTGGGGAGCCGACCGCTGCTTGGTGGGTGCAACTTTCAACCGCGATTATATTTGGCCTCGGCTTCTCTACGCTGCTGACCCTCATTCTTGTGCCGGTCATGTTGCATCTGCCCGACCATTTGCGAGATAAATTATCAGGCCTGCGACGCGCCCCTGATATTCGCCAAGCCATGCGCGGTGGCGATAACCCTGCTGAATAGAGAGCTTAAGCCTGCTTGAGACGCCAATAAGCATAGGCGCTTATCGGCAAAAACAGATAATAAGCCGCGCTCATTGCGGTGAGGGTGAACCACGGGAAGGTGAACAACATCACAGCCGTGAAACCGATAAACAGCATGAGCGGCAGCACCAAATCGCGACGGATATGGGTCAGCCCTTTGCCCGAAAAGGTCGGGAAAGTAGAGACCATCAGCAAGCCGACAATAATGGTATTGGCAAGAATAATGGCCGGATAGTCAGCCAGATTGACGATATCAGCGACATACAAATAAATCGGCAGCATGACCAGCCCACCGGCTGAAGGCGACGGGACGCCGATGAAGAATTTGGTTTTCCACGCCGGTCGGTCGGCTTCTTCCATATCGACATTGAAGCGCGCCAAACGCAGCGCGCAGCAAACCGAATAAACCAGAATGACTGCCCAGCCAATGCGGCCGGTTGATTGCAGTGCCCATAAATACACCACCAGCACCGGCGCAATGCCAAAATTAACGAAGTCCGTCAATGAGTCCAATTGGGCGCCGAGCGGGCTTTCAGCTTTCAAAAGTCGCGCCAAGCGGCCATCGAAAGCATCTAGGAAACCGGCAATCACAATGCACATCACCGCCAGTTCAAAGCGCCCTTCAAGCGCCTGACGCACGGCAGTAAGGCCGAGGCACAAAGCCAGCAGCGTGACCATATTCGGAATGATGCGACGAATTGGAAACTGTCTGCTTGTCAGACTTTCGGTCACGCGTTGGCGACGCGTCGCCTTTTTGTCTTTGCTTTCTGCCATATTAGCCGGTCAGCGACTCGCGCTCTTTCTCTTTCGATTTCAAATCAGCCAGCACCGTTTCACCGGCAATGGCAGACTGGCCAACCGCGACACGCGGCACGCCATCTTTCGGCAGATAGACATCGCAACGGCTGCCGAAACGAATAAGACCAAAACGCTCACCGGCATGAAACTCTTGCTCTTCATGCGCGAAACACAAAATACGCCGCGCCACCAGACCGGCGATTTGCACGACAACAATCTGCTTGCCGCCATCGGCTTCAACAAGCAGCGATTGCCGTTCATTGGCGTCGCTGGCTTTGTCGAGGTCAGCGCTTAAAAACTGGCCCGTGCGATATA
>JAKMCZ010000043.1 GCA_022428185.1 Alphaproteobacteria bacterium
TTGGCGAGTTAGAAATAATAGGCGAGACGAAAACGCACGGAGTCTTCATCCGCCAGCGCGGCGGCAAAACGGTCTTTTTCGCCCGCATCATCCTCACCAATTTTGTCGATAAAGCGCGCTTCCAAAATCGCTTTGAAGCTGCGCCCAATGCGCCGCTCGGCTTCTAGAGAAATCGATGAGCTGTCAGTGTCGAGGTCGATCAAGCCGCCAATCAAAATGGCGGTTGATTGCGGGTCATTGGCGGTCCAACGCAGGCCAATGCCGATATCATTGCCGAACGGGTGGGGCGACTTCGCCTTGCGCTCGTCATACATATATTCAGCGCCCAAGCCCAAATCAGTGCCGCTGGCGAACAGATTATAGAATGTATATTCAAAGCCACCCGTGGCGCGATTAATGTCGGTTTCTTGTTGGTCCGATCCGAGACTTGGCAGTCCCTTTGCGGCGGGGTTTTCGAGGTCGGGCAGCTTCAGGCTCTGTGTTGATTGCGTGGCTTCGAACTTCACCAACCACGGCCCCAAAGTGGCCTGCACATCGAGGCCGGTTTGCGTCAAATCGGCGTAATAGGCACGCAATTTGGGCAAGCCATTTGTGCTGTTTGTCTCTCCGGTGAACAGCAGTTGTGGGTCGCGCGTCGTGCCGTCAAACCATGACAGGCCAACATCAAATGCGCCTAAATTATTCTGATAGCGCAGGGCGTAATCATCAACGCGACGCGCTTTGCCGCCGGTCTCGCCGCTCTCAAACAGCACTGTATCGTCATCGACAACGAAACCCGGATTGGGTCGCCCGGTCACCGGATCGACATATTGGCGGATACGGAAAAACGGCAGCGCATAGCCCGTCAGCGTGCCATAGCGGCTGGCATAGCTGGCTTTGAGCATAGGCTGGCCGAGCTTTTGCTCGCCATCCGTGCTCTCAACATTATCGGTTTGATTGATGATATCGACCAAATGCAGGAATTCAGTAACGCCCCAAAACTCCTTATCAACCCCGATGCTGGCTTCAAACAGGCCGTTCACATAGCGATATTTGCCTTCGCGCAAATCGACATGGCTGCGCTCATGGTCGTGTTGGTCGTAACGCCCAAACGGCTTCAAGATGACAGCATGGCGACCGCTGGGCGAGAAAAGCCCAAGCTCAACCTCACCCGCCAGAGCGGCGAAATCTTGTTCCATATCCTCATGCCGCGCATCATTTGGATGGTGCCGCAGCTCCACCTCAAGATTTCCCTCGACGTCAATATCAAGCGCATATGCCGGGGCGGCGGCCAAACCTAGCGCAAAACCAATGGCGAAAAGGGATGCGAGGTGACGCATGGGTAAGTGCTACCGCGCCCGTTTCAAACTGTTCTGGGTGAAGTCATCTGCCGATAAGCCGGTCTGGAAAGCGTAATCCTCCCAGCGCAGCAGCGTCTTCTTTTTGGTGACGTGGTTTTCCATGAATAGTTCATGGGCGCGCCAATATTTATCCAAATATTGCTGGTAATCGCCAAAGGTCAGGGTTTTCAACAGTGCATTTTTGCGGTCGTAATATACCACTTTACGGCTTTGATAATGCGTCGTGTCCGTCCAAGCCAATGTGCGCGTATAGCCGGAATGTTTGTAAAGCGGGCGGCGTTCTACCACATGGCAGGTAAAATCACCGCATGGCTCGTCGCGCAGCCATAAATAGCTATATTTGCCGACTTCCTGCGATGAGAAATCCTCAAACGCAAATTCCGACCCCATAAATGGCCCGGATTTATTAACTGAGCTGATGCGCTTAACGCGCTTCAAGGCGGGCAGATACATCCACTGCTCATCCGGGTCAAGAATATGCGCATAGGTCATCATGGCTGTGCCGGCGACATCGGCCGGTTCGTCGAAAATCATCATCGACCAATCGCCATCAGTGACATCTTTGTTTTCCAGCGTGTTGAAGCGCAAACGCCGTTCGCTGACATCGCCATTGGCATTGGTCAGCACCATTTCCATTTCGCTGGTGGTGTCGCCAAAACCCAGATTGGTAGCATCGGTAATCTCGGCAATCGCTTTGCCGCGCGCTTCGGCTTGCTCGGCGCCCGGCAGCCCGGCGCGTTCCGCGAACGCCATGCTCGGCACAAGCAAAGCCGCCAATGCGGCACAAATAGTCGGTATTTTGGTCAGTTTGAAGGTGAAAGACATGTTCGGTCTCCTTTCAGATAAATTATTCAGCCGCTTGCGGGGCTGCGTTTTTCGGCGCGTCTCGATTGAGCGGGGCGTTCGGGTCGCCGCGTCCATCAATCCACATCAGCAATGCCGGTAACAGCAAGAAGTCCAGCACAAGCGCGGTCAAAATGGTCAGCGCCACAACGCGCCCCAGCATCGCATTGATGAGGAAGGGCGATAAGGTCAACACCATGAAACCGGCAATCAACACGAAGCTGCAAACCCAAAGGGCGGTACCGACGGTTAAAAAACTGTAACGCACACTATCGACGGATGAGTAGTTAAGGTCAAAGCGCGCATGGCGATATTTGGACAGCATATGCACGGTGGCATCGACAATCAGGCCGATGGCCGTGGCGCCCACAAAGGCAGTCCAGAATCCGACCTCCAATTGATAAAACGAGAAAAAGCCCATGGCGACGGCGGGCGGTGCAATGTTTGGCACCAGGCTGATAAGGCCGAGGCGCAAACTGCGCAGGGCCAACATCAAACAGGCCGAGATCAGCACAAACGCGATAAGTGTGCCGGTGGTCATGGCGTTGAAATTACGTTCGCCGATATAAGAGAACATGACGGCCTGCCCTGACGGTTCGACATGCATGCGCTCTGGCGTATTGGTCCGCAGCCAGTCGAGCGCACGGGCGCGCAATATTTTCATCTCGGCTGTTGATAAATCCTCCAATGTCACCACCATGCGTGACGCCGATTTATCAACGTTAAGCTGGTCGTTCAAATCAAGCCCATAGGGCAGCGACATTTCATATAGCAGCACATATTGCGCTGCCAGTTGGCGGTTATCGGGCACGGTATAAAAGGTTTCACGGTCGCCGTTAAACGAACGATTGACGCGTTTTACGACATCAGAGAATGAAGCGACGTGAATCACTTCCGGTTGCACACGCAGCCATTGGGCAAAATTATCGAGGTTTTCGAGATAGGCCGGGTCTGAAACACCGCCGACATCCCCGCTTTCCAGAGAGTAATTGATTATGTAAATACCGGACAAATTATCCGCTGCCCAGTCTGAGGCCTTGCGGAAATCGATGCGCTCGTCAAAATATTCAACAAACCGATCGTCAAATGTCAGGCGTGGCAACAGCGCCGTGCCGATGAGCGTGACGGCCAGCATGACGAACATCAGGGGCTTGCGTTTTGAAATCACCACTTCAGCCAACCATTCCATTGACCGGCTTTGGCGATCAACCACGGCACTCGCCTTCATAGGCAAGATGGTGAGCAAAGCAGGGAACATGGTCATGGATAAAATCCACGCATAAATCGAGCCGATACCCGAAAAATTACCGAGGTCACGATAGGGCGGTGCGTCCGAGAAATTCAACGAGAACAGACCAATCGCTGTGGTGACGGAGGTCAAAAAGACGGCTTGGGCATTGACGTTAAGGCTTTCGATAATCGCTTGTTTTTTGTCGAGCCCGCGGCCTTGTGCGACCAAGGCGGTAATCAGAATATGCACACAATCGGCCACCGCAACGGTGAGGATAATGGTTGGCGCGCCCGATGCCGGGGGTGATAAGGGAAGGCCGAGCCAGCCGCCCGTTCCCATGGCAGCACCGGCTGACAGGGTGACGACAATCATGGCGGCGAAGGTGGCATAAAGTTTGCGTGTGGTGACAATCAGCACTAAGGCGATGATAACAAACATGGTCGGCGTGAGGGTTCTCAAATCATCCTGCGCGGCTTCGGAGAAAGAGTTGGACAGCATTTGAGAGCCGGTCAACTCAATACGGATATTGGGGTATTTGGCCCGCATGGTTTCGTGGATCTCGCGCGCTTTGATAACAATCGCATTGGTTGCATCAACATCGTCGCGCGGCGGGCGCAGCGATACTAAAATGGCGGCGGTCTTTTTATCGAGCGACAAAAGCCGACCGGCCAGCAGCGGCTCGTTCAAAATCGTGTCTTCGACATAGGCGATGCGCTTGTCGTCAATATCAGTCGGGTCCGGCACGAGGTCGCGCACTTCCAAATCATCCTCGCCAATGGCACGGGTGTTTTGAAAATTGGTCAGGCTGTCAACGCGGGTCGAGAAAGGAATTTGCCAACCGCTCTCGGTCAACTCATAGGCCAGATTAAGCGCTTCGCGGCTGGTCGCATCGGTGCCGTCTTTTGGCTGATACACATAAAACACCGTATCGGGGCTGGAATAAGTGCGCTCCAATTCCTCAAATGCGGTGAGGTAGGGGTTCTCGCTGGAAAAGAAGTATCGATAGTCATTGGTGAAGCGTAAATGCTGTCCACCGGCCAGACCCGCCATTGCTAACAGCAATGATATTAAAATCACCAAAAACGGGCGGCGGACGACAAACTCACCATATTGTTGCATTGTGAAGGGCATACGAGTTTCCTTATTTCGTTTGGTCTTAATGTAAGGTGACAATTTTAATTGTCAAACTGAACGGTTCAGTTTAATAAAATATATTGTGAAACAAGTTTCGCCAGTCATGCGTGGTCGTCGGAAAGATGTCGGCAAACGTGATGCCATTATCTTGGCAGCGCGTGCGTTGTTTCTTGAGCGCGGCTTTGCCGGCACGTCGATGGAGTGTCTGGCAGCGGCAGCGAATGTTTCCAAAGCCACCCTTTATTCTCATTTTGCAGATAAGAGCACGCTTTATCGGGCGATTATTGAGGGCAAGGTGACGGATTATCGACTGGCTGATTTCTCCGAGCACCTTTGCGGTGATATGGCGCGCGACTTGGAATATATCGCTATGAGTATGCAGAATTTAATTTTTGATGATGAGGCCGTTTCCATGTTGCGCATGGTGATTAGCGAAGCGCGCCATCAATCGCTCATTGTCAAAGTTTTTGACGAAGCCGGGCCGAAGCAAGTATTTGGCCGCATTGCTGATTATTTTATGGCGTGTAAAGAGCGCGGTGAAAAAGGGCTGGGCTGCCCGCATGCCGAGGCTAAATTATTCACCGATCTGGTGATCGGGCACCGCCACTTTATGCAAGTCTTGATGAATATAGAAAAGGCGCCAACTGCCGCCGCCCGCAAGAAAAATGCGCAGCAAGCTGTCGGCGCCTTTTTGGCATTGAAAAAAAGCTAGTCCCTGCTGTGGCGACGCTGCATATGGTCAGCAATTTTGGCGCGCGCCTCCGGTGACAAGCCGCTGCCCATATCGCGCAAAGCGCCGTGCAGGTTTTCATTCAGCCTTTGCGCTGCCGCTTGCGAGCGATTAAGCGCTGCGGTGATGTCCTGGGGGTCGGGCTGTTTGACCGATAGGCTGGCTCTGAACGCTTTGCGGGCTGCGCGCAATTCTTCTAGAGCGCCCAATAATTCCGGGCGGCGCTCTTGGAATACGCGGCGCGCCAATTCCTTATCGGCGCCATCGAGGTGGCGGATAACGCGCTCTTCAGTACGCAATAGGCGTTTGTCTACCCAGCCCACCTCATCTGAAAAGCCGCGCCATTTCATAGCGTAATTTGCGGCAGCGCCAATCAGAAACAGATTGAGCGCCAAGGATAAGGCGAGGGTGGCGTAGATTAATTTTTGTTTGTTAGCCATGGTAACTCCTATAGCGGATCGGTTGGAAGAAACGCATCACTGATAATATCGAGAGACGCCAAAAGGTCGGCGCTGCCGGTCACACTGTCGACCAGCAAGGGTGCCATAATAATGCCGCCGATAAAACACGCGGCCAGCGCGGTCGCACCGGTCCAAACGGCGCGCAATGATGGCGCGGTGGGCGTCGGGAATGGAACGATTTCACCGGCGAGTGCGGCTTCCATATCGCCCATAATCCGGCTGTGCAATTCTTCTGAAGGGCTTGCCAGCTTGGCGCTTCCTATTGCATCAAGCAGTTTGTCGAGTTCTTCTGTTCGGGCCAATATGGCGGCTGCCTCGCCATCGCTGTCAACGAGGTTTTGCATGGCGCTGCGATATTGTTGCGGCCAAAGCGCATTTTTTGCACCATAAGCGGCAACCAGTTTTTCAAATTCGTGAACGGTTATATCATTACTCATTTTATCAGTTCCAAATGGTCTTTAAAGGGGGTCAGTTCTTCGTTCAATTTGCTTCTCGCGCGGCGCAATAGCGATTCCAACGCGGCCAGTGTAATGCCCATTTGGGTCGCGGCGTCAGCCTGTTTGGTCTCGCGATAGTAAACCAGCTCAATGGCTTGCTTTTGGTCGGCGGTCAGCGCGTCTAAGGCCGCGCGTAATTGGCGATTGCGATCGGCTTCCATTTGCGCCGCTTCAATGTTTTCGCGCTCATCTGCCGGTTCGGCAATGGCATCAATGTCGGTGGTCGGTTTGCGGCGGCGAAGAATATCGATGCAGCGATTTGTAGCGATGCGATACAGCCAAGTGGTGACTTTGGCATTGCCGCTTTGCCAGTTTGCGGCATTTTTCCAAACCGACAGAAAGACGTCCTGTGCGGCTTCCTCGGCCTCGGCTTGGTTGCCTAATTTTTGACGGCAGATATGCACCATATAAGAGAGGTGACGATTGACCAATTCGGCCCCGGCTCCGGTCGCAGCTTTGCGGTCCGCTCCGCCGATTATCCGAAGCAGCGTATCGTCTGACGCATCGGCAAGCGAGGCCAGCGTCTGGCCTGTTACGCGGCTGCTCATTATGCCATCTGCCTCCTGAATTGGCTGCTTATTGATGCAGTGAAGCGACATTTGGGCCTCCAGTTTATGAGAAACTAAAAAAAGAAAGCAAATTCTTAAATCCAAAAGAATTAACGGCGCGTATATTAAATACTGTCACATTAAATGTGCTTTAGTGTCCTCCTCCCCCCTCATTGGAGACACTTTTGCCCCGCCGCTCTGCGGCGGGGCTTTTTTTTCAGTCAGATAATATCGCTTGCAGCGCAGCCTGCCGCGCTGCGGCCCCATCTTTTTGGGCAATCGCGGCTGTCAGCCGACGATATGCCTCAAGTGGCGGCGGGGTTTGGCGACGCGAAATTGAATAAAAAGCAAGAGGCAGGGCGGCAATGGCAAATTGATTATCAGCAGCGGAATAGAAACCGGCGAGAAATGCAGTATGGGCGGTTATATCGGTTTGTTGCTGAAGCTGCCTCAACGCGCCTTGTAGGGCGTCATTGGCGGCTTCATCGGCGCGCGCGGCCGCCAAAGCAGCTAATGTCGGCTCCAATGCAAGGCGCATATCCAGCGCATCAGCCGAAAAATCATACTTATTAGCCTTATGATTGGCATCTTCTAGCCAATTCAGCACATCTTTGTCCCAAAGCGCCCAGTTTTGCCGATTGGTGACATGTGTTCCGCGTCTTGGCACCGCCACAATCAAACCTTTGCCGCTCAAAAGCCGCAAAGCCTCGCGAATGACGGTACGAGACACATTAAATTCAACACATAATTCTGTATCAGCGGGAAATTTTTCATTTTCTGGCCACATGCCGGATAAAATACGCTGCGCCAGGGCGGCAGCAACACGGTCAGTATGGCGAAGATCATCGGGCATGGCCCTAAAATTGGACCGGTTCGACGTCAGTGTCAACAATAGTATGACTAATCTATTTTTGTCCCGCGTTCTGTCAGTAGATATTTAAGAAACTCGCGGTATCGGTCGAGGCGGTCGCCATCTGTGATAGTATTTTCGAAGTATTTTTGCTGAATTGTCTTCAACTCATCTTCAAATTTCAGCACTTGGATTTCCAATTCATCGCGCACCAAGCTGTTTTGGCTCTCTAAGTGCTGCAAATGTTCCATAATCGCCTGTTTGCGGTTAGCTGTTTCGGTGTTTAACTGGTCTATTTTTTCACGAATGCTGGCGACAATGGCGTCTCGCGCGGCTTCCATTTGCGCCAACATTTCTTGATTGCTGGCACCGTGAATGAGGTTGCCGGTGCGAATTTCTGCCAGCGTGTCCTGCATGCGCAGTGACAAATCGGCCATATGACTATCAGCGCGGACTGCGCGCCCAATTTCATTATTGGCGGGGGCGGCAGCGCCGAAATCAATATCAGGGACCGGGCCAAAATTACCGCCCGTATCGGCAGGCATCGCGGCAATGCTCTCAGGCGCATTTTCGCCCCCCAACTCAGCCGCAATCGCGGCGTCTAAATCATCAGCACTATTGTCACCCGCGGCTTCAGCCTCAATAGGCATTTGGGCGGCTTCCTCGCTGATTGATTGAGCGGTGTCTTGCGCCGTGGTGCGCGGCCCGGGCGCGCCCTCAGCCGGCGTGTCGCCGACCGGATCGGCATCCAAAATTGCATTGATGGCATCGGCAATTTCGGCCATACGCCGAATTTCGCTCTCTTCATCAGCCATCAAACTCTCCTCGCAACATACAATGCACTGGGGGCAAGTTTTTATTGCCCTATACCGAATCTTAATATCACTTTACAATAATTGAAGGAAATAACCATGACCGCTGAAAAATATTTTGGGAAAGCGTGACATTACGATGTCGCCATAGCACATGTCACAAGAAACCCCACAAGACCCGATTACAGAAGAGCACCCCGGCATTGAGGCTGCCTATGAGCGCACGCAAAGCGGTGAGAATGTTGGAATGCGCGCTTTGGCCGGCCTGTTTCTGCTGGAGCATGAATTCCGCCGGGTTCCCGGCCAGTCGCATTTGGCGCGATTGGTGGTCAATCGACTGAACCGATTTGCCCCTTATGACTGCGCTGTCTTCTGGACCTGCAGTCCGCGCGGCAAGGTTTATGATGTGACGATTTCAGGCATTGTTAAAAGCAAGGATACCAAACCCATTCTCGATTGGGGGCGTGGGCTGGGCAAATGGCTGAACAAAACCGGCTATGGCAACACGCAATTAACACCGGTTATGGTTGATATGGAAAAAACCATGTCGAATTGGCCGGGCAATCTGCCGAAATCCGGCCTTTATGTGCCGCTGCGCGCGCAAGATGGAACATTGCGCGGCGGTTTGGTGTTGCTGCGCGGGGTCGCATGGGCGCAACCCGTTCGTATTATGCTTGAGCAATTGGCCGAAGCCGCCGCTTATACGGTAGATGCGCTTGATGCCGGCGTGCATGGTCGGCGTGCAGCGCGCGGGGGCATTGGCAAATATCTCACCGGCATCGCGGCGGTGGTTTTGCTGGCGCTCAGCTTCTTTATTCCGGTGCCGGTTAATGTTGATGTTCCGGCGCAATTGGCGGTGTCAAACAGTCAGGCCAATGTGCCACGCGGGCCGGCGCAAATTGACATTTTAATGCCGCCGCAAGGGGCGATGGCCCTGAAGCCCGGTTCGCGATTGAAGACCAACTATCAAAACACGCAATATGAGTTGGAAGTGGAACACATCACGCCTTGGTTGGCGAGCTTGTTTGCCGACCGACAATTACGCGCACGCTTTATTGCAGCGCCCGATGGGCTGGCACCGCCTGCGCTTTCCACCATCACGATTGAAAATGCATCTATGCCCCTGCCGCTGTATTTATTGCGCGGGCCTATTGCGATGATGCGGAAAACCCTTGGTCTCGAGTAAGTTGGCTGATGAGGGCCGCAACCGCGCGCGGTGTCGACGCACCGGCGCAAACCAAAAGACTATTATCAATATGCAGACGCCGCGCGGCCGGATAGGCGCGCGTTAAGGCCGGGTGGGTGATGAACTCCATGCCGCGGCTGTCAGGCATCTCATCTGTCTCGTTCACCAAAATAAAGTCAGCCCGTGCGGCCAGCGCGCTTTCCAGCGAGACCCTACGCATCGGGCTGTTGCTCGCGTCGCGCCCCAAATTAAGCGCACCGGCGCGGCTCAGTATATCGTCCAGAATATGCCCGTAGCCGACGGTTAAATTACGCCGTTGCAAGGGTAGGACTTTCGGCGCATGGGGGACCTTTTGCAACGCGGCCAGCGCGCTATCAAGCCGTTGCAGATAAGCGCCCGCCTGCGCTTCGCGCCCAATGGCTGTGCCGAGGGTTAAAATATCGCGCCGCGCAGCGTCAAAACCATGCGCCGCGTCGAGCATTAACAGGTCAAACCCCAAACGTTCTATCAGCGCATTGCGCATCGGGTCCGACCAACTTGAGACAATAATCAGATCCGGCTTCAATGCGATAATCGCCTCTATTTGCCCGTCACTGACCGGAAAATTTTGTGCGGCTGCGGCATCAGCCGAAAGCGACGCATCGCGCGATTGCGGCGTCAACGCCACTATTTGCGCCTTGTCAGCAAAGGCCATTAAATAGGGATCAGCGCATAAATTAAGGCTCATTACGCGGGGCAGGGCGGCGGCGGGCGCGGCCCATAAAGCAAACATCACGGCGGTCAAAATCAAACGCATATCAAGTCCTTGCCAGTTTCGCCGTCGGCTGTCTAGAACTTGATGCGGCTTGCGCCTTAACCTCATGCGGCTTGCGCCTGGTCGGCCATGCCGCTAGCTTGGCGCGATGAGACAGCCAATCAACAGACGAACCCTCTCCCCCTTGCTGCTAATCATGTTGGCGGTATGCGCCGCCGGCTCTTTATTGGCCGGTGATGTGGCGGTTGATATGTCGGCTGTGCGGGGGTGGCTGCAAGGCGGCGATAGCGATAGCAGTAAATTTTACGCCATTTTATTTGAACAAATTCGCGGCCCGCGCATTGTGCTTTCAGCGTTGACCGGCTTTGTGTTGGGGCTGTCGGGCGCGGCCATTCAGGGTCTGTTTCGCAATCCATTGGCTGAGCCGGGCTTGCTTGGTGCGTCCAATGGCGCGGCTTTGGGTGCGGTGATGGTGATATATTTGGGACTGGCTTCAACCCTTTCTTTCGCTGTGCCATTGGCGGCGGCGAGCATGGCGTTGGTCTCTGTGCTGGTGTTGTTGGCTCTAGCCGGGCGCGGGGCGTCGAGCTTGCGCTTGATATTGGCGGGTTTCGCAGTCTCGGCTTTTGCCGGCGCGGGCATTGCCCTGGCGCTCAATCTCAGCCCGAATTATTTCGCCGCTTTGGAAATCGCCTTTTGGCTGTTGGGCGCCGTTGAAAACCGAAGCTGGTTGCATGTCGGCTTGGCTGTGCCCGGTGCCGCCTTGGGGTGTGCCTTTATGCTGGCCACGGCCCGTGCGCTGGACGGTTTGGCCTTGGGCGAGGAGGTGGCGCGCAGCCTCGGTGTCTCGCTTTTGCGCGTGCGCTTGCAAATTTCCATCGGCTTGGCATTGGCCGTCGGCGCGGTGGTGTCGGTCACCGGTGTTATCGGTTTCGTCGGCCTGTTGGCACCGCATCTCGTGCGGCCCTTCACCGGCGCTTTGCCATCCAAAACATTACTGCCGGCCGGTCTTGTCGGCGCGATATTATTGGTGCTGGCTGACAGCCTCATTCGCCTTATTCCCACCATGACAGAATTAAAGCTCGGCGTGCTGACGGCGTTTTTGGGTGTGCCGTTATTGCTGTTGCTGCTCACTCGCCCGGGCGCAAGCCTATTGAGTGAACGTTAAAATCGCGTTACATAATCTCCACGGATAAGGTGCCCCGTAACAGGGGGTAAAAGGGAATGTCGTGCGGTGCTTGATTAAAAATGCACCAAATCGGCAGCTGCTCCCGCAACTGTCAGCGGATAGCCGACGGCCATAATGCCACTCTTGAAAAAGGGGAAGGCGGCCAGAGGCAGCGACCCGCAAGCCAGGAAACCTGCCTTGACCGGTCGTTTTTTCGCATGGGGCGGGATGCACC
>JAKMCZ010000213.1 GCA_022428185.1 Alphaproteobacteria bacterium
CAACTCCATCATGTCATAGGGCATGTTGGGGTTGTCAGGGATAAGCGTGTCGAGAGAATGTTCAACGCGGTCGCGCACATCAAATGTCGGACGCTCGGGCACGCCCGTGCGGTTAGACAGCGGCAGAAAATCAATTAAGCGGCGCAGTTCGGTCAGCGCCTCGACATCATTGTTATAGGCTCCATCGGCGACCGAGGATTTAGTCGTATGCACTTTCGCACCGCCCAGCTCTTCGGCGGTTACTTCCTCATTGGTCACGGTTTTCACCACATCAGGGCCGGTGACAAACATGTAAGAGGTGTTGCGCACCATGAAAATAAAATCGGTCAGCGCGGGTGAATAAACATCACCACCGGCGCATGGCCCCATAATCATGGTGATTTGCGGAATAACACCCGAGGCCAATGTGTTGCGTTGAAACACTTCGGCATAGCCGCCCAGCGCATCAACACCCTCTTGAATACGCGCGCCACCGGCGTCCAATATACCGATAATCGGCACGCCATTGCGCAACGCCATATCTTGCACTTTGTTGATTTTCTTGGAATGTGCCCGCGATAGCGAGCCGCCAAATACGGTGAAATCTTTGGCAAAAACATAAATCGGGCGGCCATTGACCGTGCCCCAGCCGGTGACGACACCATCGCCCGGCACTTTATTGTCCTGCATGCCGAATTCTTGGCAGTCATGCTCAACAAACATGTCGATTTCTTCAAAACTGTCAGGGTCGAGCAGCAAATCAAGCCGCTCGCGCGCCGTCAGCTTGCCGCGCCCATGCTGCGCCACAATGCGCTTCTCGCCTCCACCCAAACGGGCAACGCGGCGACGCTCTTCAAGCTCTTCCACAATATCACGCACGGTAAGTCCTCCCTGATGGCTTCCCTGATAGCATTTGTGCTGCGGCTATAGCGCAGATAAATAACCCGCTACGGTAGCGATTTCCAGTTCTATCTTATCCAAACGCAACTGCGCCTCTTCATCAATGCCCCAGTCTTCCATCTGGTATAAATCATCAAGAAACGCCAATTCATATGCCTCGCGCGGCGAAATTCGCGCCTCATTCAACGCCAAAGCCAGTATGGCAGAACCGAGCAGCGCCGCCAAATGCGCCAAAGCGGTCAATCGAAACGGGTCGTCACCGGCAGCGGCAGCAAAGCGAGCCTGATTTTCCGACGGCTGCTCGACCGGTAAAATGCCGGTCGTAACCTGCAATGACACATCAAAACGCGCACGCGCCCAATCGAGCAGTGGGTTCCAGCTATCAGATTGTTTTTCAACCAGTTTTTCGGGGTGCTCGGCGCGGTAACAAAGCAAATCAGACATCGAATAAGCGGCAAAAGCCATTGCTGTATCCGCAATTTGGTCAGCCACGCGGTCGAGCGCGGTTGAGACAAAGCGCATAATCGGCATGGTATTGGGTTCAATCTCTTCGCTCTGCGCTTGCCACTCCTCGGCCACCAGTTCAGCCAATGCTTCGCTCGGCAAATGCATCGGTTTTTTGGCCGGTGTTTTCAACTCATGCGTATCGAGCAAAACAACAAAAACGTTATCTCGCGCCTCTATCGAAACAGTGTCGTAAAATCGTCTGGTCATAGATTTATGCGGGCTGAAACGCCGTCAGCAAATCATTTAACTCTTCCGGCGTGGCGGCAATCGCATCAGCACCGGAATCCTCTAATTCCTCAATCGTCTGATATCCCCAACCAACACCAATCGCATTGGTGCCGGCCGCTTTCGCCATCATAATGTCAAAACTGGTATCGCCGACCATCAAAGCCTGCTCGGGTGTCACGCCGGTCTCTGACATCGCATCCAGCATTAAATCCGGATTGGGTTTTCCCGGACCATCATCGGCGCTTTTCAGCACATGAAAGTATTTCCGAATGTCATAGGCATCAACAACCCTCTCCAAGCCGCGACGTGACTTCATGGTGATGATGCCGAGCAGCGTGTCGTCCATCGTTCCTAACTTGGTAATTTGCGCATGCATGCCGTCAAACATTACCTGCCCGCGATCATCTTGCTGCACCAATTGCTGATAAGTGTCGCGATAAACATCAAGCATGTTGATTATCTGGTCGTCGCTGGCCTCAGGTGCATGACGGCGCATGGCAACATCGACCGGCAAGCCGACAGCGTAAAGAATATCGCGGCGGTCAGGGGCAGAGAAATCATGCGAGCTTAACGCCGCTTCTGTCGCGGTGATAATGGTCTGCTGGCTATCAACCAGCGTTCCGTCGCAATCAAAGACAATCAGTCTCATCATTAATCCTCATCGAACCCAATATCGCCATCTTCAAGGTCGAAATTCAGCATATCCCATGTTTCGGCCATATGGTCAGCCAGTGGCGCACGACACGATAATGCGCCGCCCGAAGGCAGTTGCATATTAATCATTCGCGCGTGCAAGTGAAGTTTTTTAGGCAGAATTCCGCCATATTCCTCGTTTTCATTGTCTATGCGATATTTTCCATCGCCGACCAGCGGATGCCCGATGGCAGCCGCATGGGCGCGTATTTGATGTGTGCGTCCGGTTATCGGGCGAAAGGCCAACCAGCTAAAACGCTGCCCGACACGCGCGATTTCCATGTAATCAGTATGTGCTTTCATCGCGTCAGGGTCGCCCTTTTCAACCGGTCGCACCCGCTCGCCGCCATCGGCGGCTGCACGTTTAGCCAATGGCACCATAATATGGCCGCGCTGCGGACGCGGCACACCATATACCAACGCCCAGTAAATTTTTTCTGTCTCGCGGTCAGCAAATTGGCGGGTCAAAAACTGCGCTGCCTTTCGATTGCGTGCCAGCACCAACGCGCCCGATGTATCGCGGTCGAGCCGATGCACAAGGCGCGGCGGTTCAGCTTCGTCGAACTGCAAAGCAGGCAAGGCGGCATCAATATGGGTGGTGGTTTTGCTGCCACCCTGCACCGCCAAACCCGACGGCTTGTTCAACACCATCACATCTTTGTCTTTATAAATAATCGCTTGGCGAAGGGTCTCGACAACGCTATCGGCGACACTGACCGGACGTTCTGATTTGGTCGCCCCTTGCGGCGGCACTTCAGGCGGCACGCGCACAATCAACCCGCCGGTCACGCGCGCTGCGGCTTTCGCGCGCTTACCGTCAATCCGCACCAGACCGCGACGCAATAGCTTTTCCAATCGGCCTTGCGTCAAAGCGGGAAAATGCTTGCGAAACCAACGATCGAGACGCAGGCCGTCATCTTCCGGCTTGACCGTGATTTGACGCACACCGGCCATTAAGCTGCCCTCAGCGCCATAAAACCAACGATAAAGGCAACCAACCCGCCGATAAGTGAGCCGCCAAGATAGAGCAGCATCGCCGCCATATCGCGCCGTTCGATAAGTTGGAATAAGTCCATTGAGAAGGCAGAAAAAGTGGTGAAACCGCCCAAAACACCGACGGCGAGAAACAACCGCAGCGTTTCAGTGCCACCCTGCTGGCGCGATAACCAGCCAATCACCAACCCCATGAGCAGTGAGCCCAAAATATTGACGCTCATCGTTGCAATGGGAAAGCCCGACGCGGTTTTCAAGGCCAAACCGGTCAGATAGCGGGCTACAGCGCCCAGCGCGCCGCCTAATGCGACCCATATAATGGCCTGCCCGCTCATTCCCATTAACTCCTTTTTCGCGTCAATTTGCGCCAAATTAGCATAAAAAAAGCGCGGAAACCCAGTTTCCGCGCCTTATTTGATTGTCGTGCCGCTTTACGCCGTGGCGGCTACCGGAACGGCTTCGCCGTCATCAGTTACCTCAACAGGGCCTGAATCTTGCCCTTTAGCGTCCGGGTCGCGGTCGACAAATTCAATCACCGCCATTGGCGCGCTATCGCCAAAGCGGAAACCGGCTTTCAGCACACGTGTATAGCCACCCTCGCGGTTGGCATAGCGCTCGGCCAGCGTATCGAACAGTTTAGCTGCATATTGCTCTTCCGGCAGTTGGGCATAGGCACGACGACGCGCCGCCAAATCACCTTTTTTGCCCAATGTGACCAGCTTTTCCACAAACGGGCGCAATTCTTTGGCCTTTGGCAAAGTCGTGACAATTTGCTCATGCTTAATCAGCGCGACAGCCATATTGCCCAACATCGCCTTGCGGTGGCTGCTGGTTCTATTTAGTTTGCGTCCTGCTTTTGCGTGGCGCATAACGGCACTCCTTTACGACCCCTATGAGGTCTTAAAAATTCTCTTCGAACTTTTTGGCAAGCTCTTCAATGTTTTCCGGCGGCCAGTTCGGCACATCCATTCCCAAATGCAGGCCCATTTCGCCCAACACTTCTTTAATCTCATTCAGCGATTTACGACCAAAATTCGGGGTGCGCAGCATTTCGCCTTCCGATTTCTGAATCAGGTCGCCAATGTAAACGATATTGTCGTTTTTCAGGCAGTTTGCTGAGCGAACAGACAATTCCAACTCATCCACTTTCTTCAGCAAAGCGGCTGAGAAACCGGTCTCTTCAATCGCCGAAGTTTCGTCAACCTGAACTTCCGGCTCTTCAAAGTTAATGAAGCTCTGCAACTGGTCTTGCAAAATACGTGCCGACAAAGCCAGGGCATCTTCCGGCGTAATTGTGCCGTCGGTTTCGATATCCATTGTCAGCTTGTCATAATCCAACACCTGACCTTCGCGGGTATTTTCCACATTATAGGAAACGCGACGCACAGGGCTGTAGAGGCTATCGACCGGTATCATGCCAATCGGTGAATCTTCAGGACGGTTTTTCTCGGCGGGCACGTAACCGGCGCCGGTGTCGACGGTAAATTCAAAGCGCACTTCAGCGCCATCATCAAGCGTGCACAGCACCAAATCCGGATTGTGAATTGTCACATTGGCATTTTCTTCAATGTCGCCGGCAGTAACAACGCCCGGGCCTTTTTTGCTCAGCGTCAGGCGCTTGGGGCCTTCTGCGTCCATTGAAATAGCCATTTTCTTGATGTTGAGAACAACATCAGTCACATCTTCGCGAACACCGGAGATGGACGAAAACTCATGCAACACGCCGTCAATTTGAACGGCGGTCACAGCCGCGCCCTGAATGGACGACAGCAGAACACGACGCAAGGCATTGCCGAGCGTCAGACCAAAACCGCGCTCCAGCGGCTCGGCCACGATGCGCGCTTCGCGCGTCTCGTCATGGCCCGGAATAATATCCAGCTTGGTCGGTTTAATCAGTTCCTGCCAGTTATTTTGGATCACAATGTCACCTCTTCAATCAGTTATCGCAAAAATTGTGCCAAGCCTAAACGCGACGGCGTTTTGGCGGGCGGCAACCATTATGCGGAATCGGTGTTACGTCACGAATTGAGGTGATGGTAAAACCGGCGGCTTGTAGCGCGCGCAACGCGCTCTCGCGACCCGAACCCGGACCGCGCACATTTACTTCAAGTGTTTTCACACCATGTTCCATCGCCTTGCGACCGGCATCTTCAGCAGCAACCTGTGCCGCATAAGGTGTCGATTTGCGCGAGCCTTTAAAGCCCATTGAACCGGCAGATGACCAGCTAATGGCATTGCCCTGCGCATCGGTGATAGAAATCAGCGTGTTGTTAAAAGTCGAATTGACATGCGCGACACCGGACGAAATATTTTTACGTTCGCGGCGGCGGACACGGGTATTTTCATTTGCCATTGATACAGTCCTCTCGCGCTATTGTTTCTTGCCGGCAATGGCTTTAGCCGGACCCTTGCGGGTGCGGGCATTGGTGTGCGTGCGCTGACCGCGCACCGGCAGATTACGGCGATGGCGCAGACCGCGATAAATGCCCATATCCAGCAAGCGCTTGATGTTCATCGACACTTCACGGCGCAGATCGCCTTCTACATCGTAGTCAGCGTCAATCGTTTCACGAATTTGGATTACATCCGCATCGCTCAATTCATTGACGCGACGTTCGCGCGGAATGCCGACTTTTTCGCAGATTTCCCGCGCTCTTGTGTCGCCAATGCCGTGAATATACGTCAGGGCAATCTCAACACGTTTGGCGGTTGGAATGTTAACACCAGCTATACGAGCCACTTGCTTCTCCTTTTTGCCGTTTCCGGCATATCCGGCCTCATAAAAAGACCACTATTTCTGCGTGTTTTACCGATTTCTGCCATTGTCTCTCGGAAGCGCGAATTATATAAATTTCGCTCCGCCAGTCAACCGCTAACCACTGGAAAACCCTATTAAATCTCCTTCAACACGGCATGTAACTGCCCTGTCACGTCGTCCATCTCCTGCATACCGTCCAGCGTCTTCAAAACGCCCTTAGAGGCATAGAATTCTGCAACCGGCGCGGTCTGCTCTTCATAGACGCGCAGCCTGTGTTGCAAAGCTTCTTCCGTATCATCATCGCGCGGCCCATCAGCGCTCTCTTCTGCCCGTTTAAGGATACGGCCAATCAGCACATCAGGGTCGACAGCCAGCTCGATAACCCCGTCCAACGCAATACCTTTCTCAACCAGCATCGCATTAAGCGCCTCGGCTTGGATGACATTGCGGGGAAAACCATCAAGAATGAAGCCGTTTTTGCAATCAGCCTCTTCAATCCTGTCAGAAATGATACCCACAACGACCTCGTCAGGCACCAAATCGCCGCGCGCCATAATATCTTTTGCCTGCTTGCCAATATCGCTTTCAGCGGCAACAGCAGCGCGCAGCATGTCGCCGGTTGATAATTGGCGAATATCGTAAGCTTCTTCAATGCGCTGCGCTTGAGTGCCCTTACCGGCACCGGGAGGCCCGAGAAAAACCAATTTCATCGCCGCTTGCCCCCAAGCTTCGACTTCTTGATGAGACCTTCATATTGATGCGCGAACAAATGGCCTTGCACTTGTCCAACCGTATCCATCGTTACATTGACAACAATCAGCAGCGAGGTTCCGCCGAAGTAAAACGGCACATTGTAAGCGTTAATCAGCATTTCCGGCAGCAAACACACGGCGGTCAGATATAACGCACCGACGACCGTCAGACGGGTCAGCACATGGTCGATATATTCTGCCGTGCGGGCACCCGGGCGGATACCCGGAATGAAACCGCCATAGCGTTTTAGATTATCTGCCGTATCATTCGGGTTGAACACAATCGAGGTGTAGAAGAAGCAGAAGAAAATAATACCCGCCGCATAGAGCGCCATATAGGCCGGTTGACCGCGACCGAGCAAGGCCGCAACCGTGCCCAGCGCATCGCCCGAACCGTCGCCTGAGAAATTAGCTAGGGTAATCGGCATAAGCAGCAGCGATGAAGCGAAAATCGGCGGAATAACTCCGGCCGTATTGAGCTTGAGCGGCAAATGTGAGTTATCGCCCTGCGCCATACCCGAAGCGGTTTGACGCTTGGGATATTGCACCAGCAAGCGCCGCTGCGCGCGCTCCATAAAGACGATGAAAGCAATGACGAAAATGACCATCAAAATCAGCGCCAAAATAATGAATGTTGACAGCGCGCCTTGTCGGCCAAGCTCCAGCGTTCCCGCCAGAGCACTTGGCAATTCAGCGACAATACCGGCAAAGATAATCAACGAAATGCCGTTGCCGACGCCCCGCGAGGTTATTTGCTCACCAAGCCACATTAGGAAAACCGTGCCGCCGACCAATGTAATGACGGCACTGGCGCGGAAGAAAAAGCCCGGATCGACAACCACGCCCTCTGCGCCTTCCAGACCAATGGCAATGCCATAGCCCTGAACGGTCGCCAGCAGCACCGTGCCGTAGCGCGTATATTGGTTAATCTGCTTGCGCCCTGTCTCGCCTTCTTTTTTAAGCTGCTCAAGCCGAGGCACAACCGAGGTTAAAAGCTGAATAACAATAGATGCCGTAATATAGGGCATGATATTGAGCGCAAAAATCGCCATGCGACCGACCGCACCACCGGCAAACATGTTGAACATGCCGATAATGCCCGATTGCTGCTGACTGAAAATGGAGGCCAACGCTTGCGGGTCGATGCCCGGAAGCGGAATATAAGTGCCGAGGCGATAGACCAAAAGCGCACCCAGTGTAAACCAGATACGCTTTTTAAGCTCATCAGCCGTGCGAAAGGCCGAGAAGCTTAGATTGGAGGCAAGCTGTTCAGCAGCTGATGCCATGAAACAGTCTCCTTAGCTGGCCTATTCTTCCGCCGGGGTATCGTCTTCAGATGTATCTTCAGCCGATTCCTCTGCAGGAGCCTCTTCGACGGCTTCTTCAGCCACCTCTTCAGGTGCTTCCGCAGCAGGTTTTTTGGCTTTGGCTTTTTTCGGCTCAGCCTCTTCTTTCGGCGGGGTCAAAATAGTCACCTGACCGCCGAGCTTTTCAACCGCTTCTTGAGCCGCTTTCGACATACCGGCAACTTCAAAATCGAGCTTTTCTTTTAACTCGCCTTTAGCCAGAACGCGCACGCCGTCATGTTCGCGGCGCAGCACACCTGCTTCAACCAAACCGGCGGCAGACACGGTCGCGCCTTTAGGCAGCTTACCGGCATCAATCGCGATTTGCAGACGACCAAGATTGACCTCATTCAAACGCTTGGGGTTCGGCACGTTAAAGCCACGCTTGGGCAAGCGCATATGAAGCGGCATCTGACCGCCTTCAAAGCCTTTAATCGCCACACCTGAACGCGAGTTCTGGCCTTTCATACCGCGTCCTGCGGTTTTACCTTTGCCCGATGACGTGCCGCGACCGACACGCATGCGCCCTTTGCGGGCACCGGGATTGTCACGAAGTTCATTCAGTTTCATAACTTTGTCTCCTCGTCGACCTTAAGCGTCAACGACACGCACTAAATGTGCGACTTTATCAATCATACCGCGCACGGCTGGTGTATCTTCCAATTCACGACGTCGGCCCCGCTTGTTCAGGCCGAGACCAACCAGCGTTGCGCGCTGATCTTTCGGGCGACCGATTGGGCTGCCGGTTTGTTCGACAATAATCGTTTTCTCTTTCGCCATGTCGGTCTCTCCTAGCTCGCCGCTTCGACTTCAGCATCATCATGTGCTTCATCACGACGACGTGAAATCAAATCACTGACTTTTTTGCCGCGACGCGCCGCAACCGAGCGCGGGCTGCCTTGCTGTTTCAAAGCCGCAAAAGTGGCATGAATCATATTGTAGGGATTGGACGAGCCGACCGATTTGGCGACCACATCTTGCATACCCAAAACCTCAAACACCGCACGCATCGGTCCACCGGCGATGATGCCGGTGCCGGGAGGTGCAGCGCGAAGCTCTACCTTACCGGCGCCATGCCGACCTGAAATATCATGGTGCAGGGTACGACCCTCACGCAGCGGCACACGTATCATGTGACGCTTGGCACTTTCGGTTGCTTTACGAATGGCTTCCGGCACTTCGCGTGCCTTACCATGACCGAAGCCGACCCGACCGCGTTGGTCACCAATCACCACCAGAGCAGCAAAGCCGAAGCGACGGCCACCCTTCACCACTTTGGCGACGCGGTTAATGTGCACCAGACGATCGACAAATTCGCTGTCGCGCTCTTCTCGATTTTCGTTTCTTGCCACGCTCTTTCTCCTTCTCGTCCGGTTAGAAGCTCAAACCGGCTTCGCGAGCAGCATCGGCCAAAGCCTTAACGCGCCCGTGATAAATGTAACCGCCACGGTCAAAAATGACATTTTCAACACCGGCCTTTTTGGCCTTTTCGGCGATCTGTTTTCCGATAACACCGGCGGCTTCAATATTGCCACCCGTTTTACCGGAAAAATCTTTGTCTTTGGTTGAGGCAGCCGCCAAAGTGCGCCCTGCCTCATCATCAATAATCTGCGCGTAAATATGTTTTGCCGAACGGAAAACCGACAAACGCGGCCGACCATTGGCGACGTCGCGAAGCTGACGGCGAACCCGCTGCTTGCGGCGTGTATCTGTAGAAATTTTACCAGCCATAACCAATCTCTATTTCTTCTTGCCTTCTTTGCGGAAGACATATTCACCCTCATAACGCACGCCCTTGCCTTTATAAGGCTCCGGCGGACGATAACTTCTGATTTCTGCTGCCACTTGTCCGACTTTTTGTTTGTCGATACCCGAAACAATGATTTCGGTTTGCGACGGGCAGTCAACACTAATGCCTTCGGGAACCGGAAAATTGACATCATGACTGAAGCCGAGCGACAGTTTTAAGTTCGAACCTTGCATTTGCGCGCGATAACCGACACCCTGCAATTCCAATTTACGCGAGAAACCTTCCGACACACCGGTGACGATGTTTTCCACCAGCGACCGGCTCAAGCCCCAAAAGCTGCGCGCATCTTGTGTTTTATCAACCGGAGACAACGTCAATCCGTCATCGCCTTGCACGACCGACACAAGTTCAGACAGGGTCACAACAAGCTCACCCTTCGGGCCTTTAGCGGCAATATTTTGCCCATTGAGGCTAACTTCAACCCCTTGCGGGACAACGACCGGTTTTTTGCCAATACGAGACATATCTTATCCTTTCCGCAACACGCCTAAAAGACGCGGCACAGAATCTCCCCACCAACATTGTTTTCACGGGCCGCATTGTCCGACATCACACCTTTCGGCGTTGAGACAATCGAAATGCCCAAACCATTGCGAACCACAGGCATTGTCTTAACCGAGGAATAAACACGGCGTCCGGGTTTGGACACGCGCTGAATTTCCTGAATGACGGGCTCGCCCTCATAATATTTCAATTCGATTTCAATTTCGCCGGAACCGCCATCATCATTTGATTGCGTGTAGCCGCGAATATAACCTTCTTCGTGCAGCACATCGAGCACCCAGCAGCGCAGTTTGGAAGCCGGGCTTACAACCGAGCTTTTGCCGCGCATTTGAGCATTACGGATACGGGTCAGCATATCGCCGAGAGGATCGTTCATGATTTTTGCCTCCTACCAGCTGGACTTGACCATGCCCGGAACCAGCCCTTTTGAGGACAGCTCGCGAAGCGCGATGCGGGACATGTTGAGTTTACGATAATAGCCGCGTGGGCGACCGGTGACGCCGCAACGATTGCGGACGCGGTTGGCAGCCGAATTGCGAGGCAGTTTTGCCAATTTCATGCGCGCTTTGAAACGCTCTTCATTGGTCAGTGATTGGTCTTTGGCAATCGCCATAAGCTCAGCCCGCTTGGCAGCAAATTTTTGCACCATGCGCTTGCGCTTATCGTTGCGTTCTACAGCAGATTTTTTCGCCATATCTCTCTCCTCCGCCCTTAATCGTTGAACGGAAAGTTAAAAGCACGCAGCAATTCGCGCGCTTGGTCATCATTAGTGGTCGTGGTGCAGACAATAATATCCATGCCCCAAATCGTATCGACTTTGTCGTAATTGATTTCCGGAAACACAATGTGCTCTTTCAGGCCCATAGCGAAATTACCATTGCCGTCAAAGCTGTTTGCATTAAGCCCACGAAAATCTCGGACACGCGGCAATGCCACAGTGACCAGACGGTCGATAAATTCATACATACGCGCACCGCGAAGCGTCACTTTTACGCCCAGCGGCATGTCTTCGCGCACCTTAAAGGTCGCAATAGAGTTGCGCGCCCGCGTGATAACCGGCTTTTGACCGGCAATCGCTTGCATATCTTCAAACGCTGAATTGATTTTCTTCGTGTCTTGTGTGGTTTCACCGACACCCATGTTCAAAACGACTTTTTCAAGCGCCGGAACCTGCATCGGATTAGCCAGTTCAAACTGCTCAATCAACGCCCCCCGAATGGTTTCGTGATATTGCGTTTTCAGGCGGGGGATATAAGAGGTATCAGCCATCGATAACTTCTCCCGAACGTTTGGCAATGCGCGACTTGGTGCCGTCATCATTGACTTTGAACCCGACCCGGCTCGGCGACCCGTCTTTCGGGTCAGCAATAGCAAGGTTGGAAATATGAATTTTGCCTTCGCGATTAATGATGCCGCCTTCGTTTTGCGCGGTCTGCTTCTGGTGACGCTTCACCATGTTCACACCCTGCACCAAAGCGCGGTTCTCAGTCGGGAAAACGGCCAAAACGTCACCGCTTTTGCCCTTTTCGCGGCCTGAGGTGACAACCACCTTATCGCCTTTTTTGATTTTCAGTTTAACCGCCATTACAACACCTCCGGTGCCAAAGACACGATTTTCATGTGGTTGGCGTTACGAAGCTCGCGCGTAACCGGGCCAAAAATACGCGTTCCAATCGGCTCTCCAGATTGGCTGACCAGCACAGCAGCATTGCGGTCAAAGCGGATAATGCTGCCATCTTGGCGACGAATTTCCTTCGCTGTGCGCACGATAACGGCACGCATAACATCACCCTTCTTAACACGACCACGCGGAATAGCTTCTTTGACGGAAACAACAATCGTGTCGCCGACAGAAGCAGTCTTCCGTTTGGAACCGCCAAGAACTTTGATGCACTGCACCCGGCGTGCGCCGCTATTATCGGCGACATCCAGATTGGTTTGCATCTGAATCATAATAAGACCCCTTACTCAGCAGCGCCGGAAATAACTTCCCAGCTCTTCAGTTTAGACATCGGACGACATTCGCGGATTGCCACCATGTCACCGACTTTCAATTCATTGGTCGCATCATGCGCGTGATAGCGCTTTGATTTACGAACCGTCTTCCTCATCACCGGATCAGTAAAGCGACGTTCGACACTGACGACGACCGTCTTCTCGCCCTTATCGCTGACCACTGTGCCTTGCAGAATTCGTTTTGGCATATCCTACCTCGTTCCGGCTATTGGGTAACCGCGCCTTGAGCGGTTTTCATCCGCGCAATGGTGCGTCGCACTTCCCGCATACGAGCGGTGTTTTCAAGCTGGCCCGAAGCCTGCTGGAAGCGCAGATTAAGTTGCTCTTTTTTCAGCTTCAAAAGCTCATCATCGAGCTGATCGGCTGTCATATCTTTGATTTCAGACATTTTCATCACAATACCTATTGGCCTTCACCGGGACGTGAGACGATGCGTGTCGCAACCGGCAATTTAGCCGCTGCCAGCCGCAGCGCTTGGTGCGCGACTTCTGACGAAACACCGTCGACCTCAAACATGATGCGGCCCGGCTTGATACGGCATGCCCAATATTCGGGCGAGCCCTTACCTTTACCCATACGCACCTCGGTCGGCTTTTTGGAGACCGGCACATCAGGAAATACGCGAATCCAAACACGACCGGCACGTTTCATATGACGGGTAATAACCCGACGCGCAGCCTCAATCTGGCGCGCAGTGATACGCTCAGGCGATGTCGCCTTCAAACCGTATGAGCCGAAAGTCAGCGATGTGCCGCCTTTGGCATTGCCGTGAATACGACCCTTATGAGCCTTGCGGAATTTTGTTCGCTTTGGTTGCAACATGGTTTAGTTCCCCGCTCCGGCTGAACCTTGTGGGCGTTGCGGACGATTATTGTCGCCCTGCTCGTCACGGCGGTCACGCGCCATCGGGTCGTGCTCCATGATTTCGCCTTTGAAAATCCAAATTTTGACGCCGCAAATTCCATAAGCGGTCATCGCCTCGGCCACGCCATAATCAATGTCAGCGCGCAGCGTGTGCAGCGGCACACGACCTTCGCGATACCACTCGGTACGGGCAATCTCTGCCCCGCCCAAGCGGCCACCGCAATTAATACGAATGCCCAAAGCACCCAAACGCATAGCCGATTGCACAGCACGTTTCATCGCACGACGGAAACCGACACGACGCTCAAGTTGTTGCGCAACACCTTCAGCAACCAATTGCGCATCAATTTCAGGCTTGCGCACTTCGACAATATTCAGAACCACTTCGCTGTCGGTCATCGCGCCAACGCGCTGCTTCAGCTTTTCAATATCAGCGCCTTTTTTGCCGATGATGACACCCGGACGCGCCGAATGAATTGTTACACGGCATTTTTTATGCGGACGCTCAATAACCACGCGCGACACACCGGCCTGACGCATATCCTTGAACAGCATGGAGCGGATTTTCAAATCCTCATGCAGCAGGTTCGCATACTCGCCCTTATCGGCATACCAGCGCGACTCCCAGGTGCGGTTGACGCCGAGGCGCATGCCAATCGGATTAACCTTCTGTCCCATTACGCTTTCTCCTCGACTTCGCGCACCACAATGGTGACTTGGCTGAACGGTTTCAAAATGCGCGCGGCGCGGCCTTTAGCGCGGGCGCGGAAACGCTTCATGACCAAATTTTTGCCAACATAGGCTTCTGAGACGATGAGGCTGTCAACGTCCAGATTGTGATTGTTCTCGGCATTGGCGATGGCGCTTTGCAGCACTTTCTTCACCTCACCGGCGACGCGGCGACGCGAAAAGGTCAAATCATTCAACGCCTGCTCGGCCTTTTTGCCGCGAATAAGCTGCGCGACAAGATTAAGCTTTTGCGGGCTGGTGCGGATCATGCGACCGACCGCCTTGGCTTCATTATCCGGCAATTGCCGCTGTAACGATGCTTTGCCCATAACTAACCTCTTTTCGCCTTCTTATCGGCTGTGTGGCCGTAATAGGTGCGGGTCGGCGCAAATTCGCCGAATTTATGCCCGACCATATCCTCAGTTACCGACACCGGAATATGCTTTTGCCCGTTATGAACACCAAAAGTCAGACCGACAAATTGCGGCAGGATCGTCGAGCGACGGCTCCAGATTTTAATGACTTCATTGGTGCGCCCGCTTTCACGCACGGCTTCTGCTTTTTTGAGCAAATAGCCGTCAACAAACGGACCTTTCCAGACTGAACGTGTCATCGTGCAAACACTCCTAACGTTTCTTCTTCAAATGGCGGCTGCGCAGAATATATTTATCCGTCGCCTTATTAGACCGCGTGCGACGCCCTTTGGTCGGCTTACCCCAAGGTGTCACCGGATGGCGACCACCAGAGGTTTTACCTTCACCACCACCATGCGGGTGATCGACCGGGTTCATGGCAACACCACGAACCGAAGGACGTTTGCCGAGCCAACGGCTACGACCGGCTTTCGCCAATTTAATGTTTGATTGATCCGGATTTGAGACCGCACCGACCGTCGCCATGCAGGTGCCCAAAACCAAACGCTGCTCGCCTGATGTGAGGCGGATGATGGCATAAGAGGCGTCACGACCGACAAGCTGAGCAAAAGTGCCGGCGGACCGTGCAATTTGCGCGCCCTTACCCGGCTTCAACTCGATATTGTGAATAATCGTTCCAATCGGAATTGATTTCAGCGGCATCGCATTGCCCGGCTTCACATCAACGCTGTCGCCCGAGATGACCTTGTCACCGGCTGCCAGACGCTGCGGCGCAATAATATAGGCTTGCTCGCCATCTGTATAAGTAATCAGCGCGATAAAAGCTGAGCGGTTGGGATCATATTCCAGACGCTCGACCGTCGCTTCCATGTCAAATTTCTGACGCTTGAAATCGATAATGCGATAGCTACGCTTATGGCCACCACCACGACGACGCGCGGTAATGCGACCGGCATTGTTACGCCCGCCCGATTTGGTCAAACCCTCGGTCAGCTTTTTAACCGGCTTGCCGCTATACAGCGCCGCGCGGTCAACCTGAACCAGACCACGCTGGCCGGGGGTTGTTGGTTTATATGTCTTAAGTGCCATTCTACCTTGCCCCTTACAGACCCGTGGTCACGTCGATTGCGTGACCTTCTTCAAGCGTGATGATGGCTTTTTTCTCATCATTTTGCTTGCCCGCAACACCCCGGAAGCGTTTAGTTTTACCCTTACGAACCAATGTGTTAACGGCTTTCACCTTAACGTCAAACAAGGCTTCAACAGCCTCTTTGATAATCGTTTTATTGGCATCCGGCGCAACTTTGAAAACAACCTGATTGTGCTCAGAAGCAATCGTCGATTTCTCGGTAATGACCGGCTTACGGATGACGTTGTAATAAATCTCACGGCTCATTTGAAACGCTCCTTCAAGCTGTCAAGAGCAGCTTTGGTCAGAACCAACTTCTCTCGGCGCAAAATGTCATAGACATTAATGCCCTGTGCGGGCAGCACATCGATATGAGCGATGTTGCGCGCGGCGCGGGCGAAATTCGTATCCACTTCGGCGCCATCAATCACCAGAGCATTATCAATGCCCAATTTACCAAGCTGCTTTTTCAAATCAGCCGTCTTGCCGTCTTTCGACTTGGCGTCGGCCAACACAACCAGTGACTCATCAGCCTGCTTGCTGGACAGAGCCATTTTCAGCGCCAACGCACGAACCTTTTTCGGCATATCAATGGCGTGGCTGCGAACAACCGGACCATGCGCCTTACCACCACCGATAAAGATGTTGGATTTACGGTTACCGTGACGCGCACCGCCACCGCCCTTTTGGCGACCGAATTTTTTAGTCGTGCCGGTGATTTCACCGCGCGGCTTGGTTTTATGCGTGCCAGCTTGACGTTTGGCGAGCTGGTAATTGACCATGCGCTGCAAAATATCGGCGCGCGGTTCGATACCGAACAGTGCCTTGTCGAGGGTTACCTCGCCATCGGCCTTCGCATCAAGCGTTTGAACTTGCGCTTTCATTATTCGCTATCCTTCTTGTCTTCTGCAGCTTCCTCAGCCGGTGCGTCTTCGGCAGGCGCTTCATCAGCCGGGGCTTCAGCCGCGGTTTCTTCAGCAGGTGCCGCCTCAGCAGCCTCAGCGGCAGCTTCTTCAACAATCTCTTCAGTGACATCTTCAGCCGGTACCTCTTCAGCAGCAGCTTCCTCGGCAGGTGCTTCGCCTTCAACCAAACCGGCCGGATAAGGCAGGTCAGCAGGCAGTGGACGCTTAACCGCATCACGCAGCAAAATCCAACCGCCTTTGGCACCCGGCACCGCGCCCTTGACCATTAACAGGCCGCGCGTGGTATCGGTTTTAACAACTTCCAAGTTTTGAATGGTGACACGGCTATCGCCCATGTGACCGGCCATTTTCTTGCCTTTGAACACCTTACCGGGGTCTTGGCACTGGCCGGTTGAACCATGCGAACGGTGCGAGATGGACACACCATGTGTCGCCCGCAAGCCGCCGAAATTATGGCGCTTCATCGCACCGGCAAAACCTTTACCGATGGAAGTGCCTGTCGCGTCAACCTTTTGACCTTCGATAAAATGCGCGGCAGAAAGCTCTG
>JAKMCZ010000077.1 GCA_022428185.1 Alphaproteobacteria bacterium
TTTGCGGACCGTTGTTTATGCTGACCAACAAGGCGGCTATATTGATAATGTCGCCTCTACTGATGAAGTGTCGATGAAAGACTCGGCGCGTTTCCGTTACGGTAACGACACAGACGGCACGGTTCGCAGCAATGGTGTGCGCGTCATGACCGTAAGAAACGGTTTCCAGGGCGTGCAAGGTGGTGTGGATTTAAGTGGCGTGACCGCGCCCTTCGCCGATAATACCGATATTGCCAGCGACGATATTAACGAGACTGATTACAGCGGTGTTCGTATCAGCGGTAAGTATGAAGCCGAAAATGGCGTCGATGTTTTGGTATCCGTTACATCGCAAAAACTGGAGGCTGATGGTGTGTTTTTCGACGACCCATCAAAAGGCGATTATAATATTTCGCGCTTCCAAAACGACACCATGACCGATGAATTCACCAATGTGAATTGGACATTTGAAGGCGAGCTTGGCGGATTGCAAGCGATTTATACCGGCGCATTGACCGAACGCGAAACCGACCAACTGGTTGACTATACCGACTATGTTTTTGTCGGTCAGTACTTGCCGCATTATGTCTGCGACACATCGGTTTCATACCCGAATGCTGCAATCAATGCCTCGGATGGTTTAGCGGATTATACCACAACAGGAACACCTACAGGTGATTGTGGTACGCCGGAGAGCGCAGTCACTGCTTATAATGACCTGACCAATCAATCGCATGAAATTCGTTTTTCCGGAGCCATTACCGATACGGTTGATGCCACTTTTGGTGTCTTCATGTCTGAGTTGGAATTAAAGGAACGCAATGACTTTGTTTATTACGGCGCGACTTCAAAAGCTTATTTCCCGAACCCGCTTTCATCCGTGCCGACATCCGGCATTAGCCGCACGGGGGCATGGCCTGCGAATACCATCTTCCGCAATGACATCACCCGCACCGATGATCAAATGGGCGTCTTTGGCGAAGCCAATTTCGATATTGTGCCGGATTTATGGACCGTGTCATTGGGCGCACGTTATTATGATGTTGAAACCGATTTAACGGGTGCGGCAACTCCGGGTTTTGGTGCAAAGGATAATGACCTTTCTAATAACACAACACCGGGTGCTTTCGCGCCAACCTCACACAATCTGACGACCAAATTCTCGGTTGCAGGCGATGCGGGTATCGACAAGGCCGAAGCCGATGGCACGATTGTCAAACTGGGTCTGTCATACACGCCTGATGCCAATAAGCTGTATTTCGCCACTTATTCGGAAGGCTTCCGCCCCGGCATTTTGAACCGCCCGGGTGGCGCAAGCCCCGAAGGCAGTGATTATGAGGTCCCGTATGGTGTCGATACTGATGAAATGAAAAACTATGAATTCGGGTGGAAAATAACCTCCGATAATCGTCGCCTGCGTTTTAACGGCAGCGCGTTTTTCGTGCAGATTGAAAAAATGCAAACGACGATTTTTGACCCGTCCATCGCCAATTTGTTTTTCTCTGAAAATGCCGCCAATGCCGAAGTTATGGGCGTCGAAGGCGATATTACTTATATCCCCGAAAACATGAGTAATCTGACACTGACCGGCGCCTTCTCGCTGCTGGATACGGAAGTCACCAAAGTTCTGGTGCCGACCGATGATGTTGACGAGGGTTCGTCTCTGGCGTATGCGCCGGAAATGCAATTCAATGTTCGGGCGCGTTATGAGTGGGATTTCGGCGGCGGTCTGATGGCACATATTATGCCGTCAATCGTCTATACGGATGAGCAATATAGCGACATCATCAAAATCAACCGCGATAAGATTGACGCTTACACCATGGTGAATATCAGTGCCGGTGTGCGTGCTGATAATTGGTCGGCCGAGCTTTATGTCGATAATGCAACCGATGAATATGCCGAATTGGCACGCAATTACGTCAATGATGTTGAGCGTGTCACACCGGCGCGCCCGCTCACCATTGGCGTGCGCTTTGCGCGCGATTTCTAAATCGAACAAAGGTTTGATATGAGCCGAGCAGAGGTTCAAGAATTGATGGAAGCGGGGGATTTTTCCTCCGCTTCCGCTATTTTGGCAACCCAATTGGCCGATGCAGCGCAATCGGGTGGCGACCAAAACACCAAGCGCAATGAAGCCAAAGCCGAAAGGCTGGAAACACTTTACCTCAGTGCCGTATGCGCGCGCTATCAAGATGATTTGAAAGCGGCCCGCGCCTTTGTGCAGC
>JAKMCZ010000124.1 GCA_022428185.1 Alphaproteobacteria bacterium
GCCCTGAGCGGGGACTTTCTTGTTTCTTGGCGGAGACTGGTTTTTGTTGTTTTTCCCGCACTCCATTCTCCCTAGCCGGACGGATTTTTATGCGGCGTATCACTGCCGGTCAGGGATTTTGTGAAAATCTCGCTGCCATTGGCTGTGATGCCAATCGAATGTTCATATTGCGCCGACAAGGTGCGGTCACGTGTCACCGCTGTCCAGCCATCGCCCAGAATTTTGAC
The DNA here is from genome assembly GCA_022428185.1 of Alphaproteobacteria bacterium. GTDB lineage: Bacteria > Pseudomonadota > Alphaproteobacteria > RS24 > RS24 > UBA8337. Next base: position 228 of record JAKMCZ010000124.1, read on the forward strand.
CGCCGGTTTGCCTAGATTGAGCATAGGCTCAATTGTGAAAAACATGCCCTCGCGCAATGTCAGCCCTTCGCCCGGACGGCCATAATGCAAAATGTTGGGCGTATCGTGGAAAATTCGGCCGAGGCCGTGACCACAAAAGTCGCGCACAATAGCCAAGCGTTGTGTCTCAGCATAGGACTGAATGGCGTGGCCTATATCGCCCAAAGTGGCACCCGGACGCGCTGCCTCAATGCCCTGCATCATCGCCTCATAAGTAGTGTCCATCAGCTTTTGTGCTTTCACCGAGGTTTTGCCCAGCGCATACATGCGACTATGGTCGCCATGCCAGCCCTCATGATACAGCGTCACATCGACATTCATCACATCGCCTTCGCGCAAGGCTTTGTCGCCCGGAATACCATGACAAACCACGTGATTTATGGAGGTGCAGATGGATTTAATAAAGCCGCGATAGTTAAGCGGGGCGGGAACTGCCCCTAAATCGCGAATAATCTCGACCGCCTTGGCATCTAGAAAACCGGTGGTAACACCGGGCTTTACGAATTCACCCAGCAGGTCGAGCGTTTGCGCTGCCATGCGACCCACCATGCGCATGCCGGCGAAATCAGCTTCGCTGTGGATTTTAATCTGGCCGGTATTTTTCAACGGCGCGCGTTGGGCATCGATAAAGTTCATTATTGTCTCACTCGCCGTGTTTTATCACATCGGCACGGGCGCTGTCGACAAGAGTGCCACATCTAGTGCTTGTCATGTGGCGCTTGGGCGCTAAATTGCGCCGCAGAAGGAAGACTTAATGACAGACAGCAAACAAATTACCGCCGCCATGCTGATTATCGGCAATGAGGTTTTATCAGGCCGCACGCAAGACAAGAACCTTGCCTTTGTCGGCAATGCGTTGGGCGAGATTGGCATTGATATGAAAGAAGTTCGGATTGTGCCCGATGAGGAAGACGAGATTGTCGGGGCGGTTAATGCGTTGCGTGAGAAATATACTTATGTCTTCACCTCGGGCGGTATCGGCCCGACGCATGACGATATCACCGCCGATTGCATCGCCAATGCTTTTGGCGTGAAGCTGGAAATGCATCCTTTGGCGACGCAATTGCTGGAGGCACATTATGAAGCCCAAGGCATTGAGTTTAACGCGGCGCGCGCGCGCATGGCGCGAATTCCCGACGGTGCCAGCCTGATTGACAATCCGGTATCGACGGCACCCGGATTTTGCATCGGCAATGTGCATGTGATGGCCGGTGTGCCGAAAATCATGCAGGCGATGATGGAGAATATTTTACCGACATTAGAGGGTGGTGAAAAACTTTCTTCTGTCACCATTACCGCGCAAGTGCCTGAAGGGTCTATCGCGTCGGCGATGGAACAATTGCAGGGTGAATATCCCGACGTCAATATCGGGCTTTATCCGTTTTACGGGGCTGACGGGGCAGGCGTTAGCGTGGTGGCGCGCGGACGCGATATCGCCGCTTTGGCTGACGTAGAAGCGGCGGTGAAGCAACAATTTAGCGATATGGGCATGGCGTTGATAGAGCGCCCGTCCCCGGCCGCGTTCTTGAAGGGTTAAACCTTACAAAAATTTTACTATTATTTTGCTGCGGTTTTGCGCATTGTATCTTCACCAATTAGGGAGGTTCTTATGAAAAAAACTGTTTCTGCTCTGGCCGTAGCTGCCATGTTCGCTCTGCCGAATGCCGCTGTTGCCTTGAATTCAAGCTTTGACGCCATGTCACAATCGGGCAACCACAAATTTTATGTGTGGTGCACCGGTAAAAATGACTACAGCGCCACACAAGCTGGCGACAATGCAAAAGCCGCACAAGCTGCTGTTGCATCGAAAGCCGGCAGCAAGTGCTGGCCTGTATGGCAAGGTATGGAAAACTAGGCTGGCCGGTTAAACCGGAAAGCCACTCTGGAATTCAGAGGTTTTCGACCTATAATATTAAACGGCGGTCCTATGGGCCGCCGTTTTTCTATGGACGTGCAAAGGTTTTGAGGTGGAAATGAAAATGTCGGCATTGGCAGGTATTGCGCTGGTCTTCGGTTTGGGTGTTCTGCTGTCTGCGTGCAGCAGCGGCGTTGGGCGTCCTTTAGGTGGCGATGCGCCATATCATCATTTGGAAAACGGTTTTCGTAACCCACCGGACAGTCTTAAACGCTATGTGCCGGTGCGCCGTCGCCTGCAGTTTCTCGGTCAAGCCATTTGGCGCAATGCGTTTGGCGCGCGGCCGGAAATTCCGACCGAGCATGCCATGGCGCGCAGCGATGCGCAGGCGCAACTGGCAGCAATGGGCGAGGCCGACTATGTAAGCTGGATTGGTCACGCCACATTTTTGCTGCGGCTGGATGGCGTAACCGTGCTGACCGATCCGGTATTTTCGCGCCGCGCCAGCCCGATGTCATTTGCCGGTCCGGCGCGCCTGTTACCGCCCGGATTATTGATTGAAGATTTGCCGCCAATCGACGTCGTCGTCATCAGTCATGCGCATTATGACCATTTAGATACGGCGACGCTCGACAAGCTGCCGAACAAGCAGCGCATCACGGCGATTGTGCCGCTTGGTTTAGGTAAATACTTCAAAGGCTACGGCACTGTGCATGAGGTTGACTGGTATGATGAGATTAGTTTGCCGTCGCTCAAGACCGGTTTCAAATTGACCGCTTATCCGGCGGTGCATTGGTCCAATCGCTCGCCGTTTGATGTCAACCGCACGCTTTGGATGAGCTATGGCTTTTCCGCCGGTGGGCGCTCGGTTTATCACACCGGTGACACGGAAACCCACCCGTCAATGTTTGCCGATATTGGCGCGCATATGGCGGAAAATCATGGCGGCTGTGATCTCGGGCTGATGAGCATCGGGGCTTATGCACCGCGTGATTTCATGCAGGGCGCGCATATGGACCCTGAAGGTGGTGTTGATATGGGGCGCGCCATTGGCTGCGCGCGCATGGTGCCGATGCATTGGGGGACGTTTATTTTGTCCTTTGAGCCGTTCGCTGAACCGCGCGAACGCTTTGTCAAAGCCGCAGGCAATCAATCGCTGGTGATGAAAATCGGGGAAACCATGAAAATGCAGGAAATTTCCCGCTGACCATTTATTAAAGCGTGCTATAGAAAGCGCGTTCTGCGGCGGCCTCGTGGTGGAATTGGTAGACACAGCAGACTTAAAATCTGCGGCTCGATTAGAGCGTGACGGTTCGAGTCCGTCCGAGGCCACCACCTAAAAGCAAAGCTGGAAGCCAAAAATTGAGGCCGAGAGATATCTCTCTCGACCTCGTTTCTTTTCAATAATTTGTGCCGATTAACGTTGCGACAGATTGCTTCCTAAAAACGCCAAATAGGCGCAAAGCTAATCACATCTTGATACTCAGACTGAATTGTATAATCGCCACGCAAGCTGAAGTTTTCGGTGATGTGATAATCAAAACCGAAGCCAAAAGCTTCGCCGGAGTCTGAAACCAAAGAAGAGGAGGTGGTATCACCGGTTGTCTCTAATGCAGTGACTTCAGAGTCTCCAAGCGTAATTTTTCCATAAAGTTCCTAGTTGTTATAATGGCTGGAAAGAACAATCGAGAAAGTAGTAAATTCTCCCTCGAAATTATGAATGCGGGTGCCGTCGACCGTTAAGTCATCATAGTCAATATCCTGCGTCTCGAATTCGATGCGAAGCTCGGGTGACATTCGGTAGCCGATAAGAAAACCCGTGCCATCGCCGTCAATGTCGCCGAAACTCGATTCCACCGTTCGTTGGACCTAAACATAACCGACATAGTAGCCTTGCTCGGTGTTTGCGACGGACATCGCATCTTGCGCTTGCGCTAAGCTTGTCAGTGTCAGTAGTGCGCCAATTGCACCAAAGGTTGTTGTCTTAAAAGACATTGGGATTTCCTCCTCTTATTATTGTGGACAGCACCGATCGCGCCGGGCTGTGCTTAATCACTAACGAAAGTAGGAATCCCCGCTTATTTCCCGAAGGTTTTTTATTTGGCGGGCAACCCGACAAAGGGTTGCCGTTAGTGAATAAGCAAGAAAAAGATAGGGAATTAGGCGGCGGCTTACAAGCCGAAATTTTGCCTAAAACAAAACGCGGCTGAAAAATTCGCGCATGTCCTTTGCGGTTTGTTGCGGCACTTCTTCATGCGCCAGATGACCGGCTTGCGGGTATAGCTTGAGCAGGCTGCCGATGATTTTAGTGTTCATATCAATGCCGTATTTCGGGTCAATCAACCGGTCTTGTGACCCCCAAAGTAGCAAAGTCGGCGGGTCAACGGCGCGCAAAAGCGGTTGCAGCGATGGCTCTAAATGGCTTTCGGATAAACGTTTTATCGCAGCATCGCGCGTCCCTGCCATGCGCAGCAGATGCCAATAGCGTGTCACCATTTCATCGGTGATGAATTTCTCCGGCTCGCCGACAACTTCTTCGAGCGCGCTGGCGAGCATAAATTTGGGTGTAAAATAGCGCATTAGCGGCAGGGCAATGTTCGAGCGGGTAAGGCCAAAAGCACCGGGCGCTTCGCCGCTTTGGTTGCGGTCCATGCCGCTTGATGAAACCAAGACCAGTGCATCGACATCGCGCGGATACATCAGCGCATAGCGCAACGCCACCGCGCCGCCAATCGAATTGCCGACCAGCGTGACGGTCTCAAAATCGTAAAGCTCAATCACCTCGCGGGTGAAATTAGTCATCGCGATATTGGAGTAATCTTCTTGCGGGGTCGCGCCGGTCAATCCGTGGCCGGGCAGGTCGAAGCTGATAAGCCGATACTCTTTTTTCAGTTCAGCGACCAGCGGCTCCCAACTATGCAGCGAACTGTAAGCGCCGTGAATAAAAATAAGCGGCGGTTTGCTTTTATCGCCCTCATCGCGAATATGCGCTTCTGCTCCCGAGGGTAGGAAATAGAAGAATGATTTTTCATTGGCGTAATCGTCAATCAATTCCTGTTTGGTCAAGTCTGTGGCAATCATCAGACTGGAAAACAGCAATAATATAACGAGCAGGCCGATAGCGGCCAGTGACGCATAACCAAGACCTTGTAGCAGTCTTCTCATGAGCGATAAATTGCGTGTGTTCGATGCACATCGCAAGAAAATTCAGCCGTCGGTAAAACTAGCTTTTGTAGCGAAATCGGGTTGAGCAATAGGGACAGACAATCTCGTCTTCGCTGCCCATGTCGAGATAAATATGTGGGTGGTCAAAGGGCGGCTCGGCACCGATGCACTCAAATTCCTTCACCGACACAAAAATTTCCGATGCCCCATCATTATTACTGATTTTCGGAGTCGCTGCTTGTGCCATGACTTTTCCTTGATATGCCGCCTCATATAACTGGCGGCGTTATAGCGGCTTGCTCACATCAGAGCAAGCGCACCAATATGCGCCGGCATTAGCAGCAGCCGCAGCCACCAAGCGCGGCATCGCCGTTTTCGTGCCCGCCTTCGCCATGCCATGCTTGTGCGATGGATTTGGCTGAGAAGTCAGCCGTTTCGGCAAAGCCATCTTTTGCTTCTTGCATCATTTTCTTGTCGGTCAACACGTCAATCGCCGTCATCGCCAGCGATTTTGCGCCGTCAATCACCGCTTTATCGCCTTTTTCAGAACCGGCCCATTTGGCAAATTCGGGATTGTGAATCACCACACTGGGCGGGGCGCAGGCAATCATCGGGTGAATCGAGGGAACCCGATGGCTGATATTGCCCATATCGGTCGATCCGGCGCCACTATTCGGCATTTTCTCCAACGGGAAGAAATCGCGACCCAGCGTTTCGGCATTTTGCTTATAACGCTCGGCAATCGGCCAGCTTTCCTTAATCTCCAGATAGTCGCCAAGCGCCCAATCAATCTGCACCTCGCAACCGGCGGCGAGTGCGCCTGCCTCAAAGCAGTTTTGCACACGCTGTTTCAACTCGGCCAGAGCGAGGCCGTTTTCGGCGCGCACATAAAATGTGCCGACCGCATGGTCGGGCACGATATTGGGGGCAAGTCCGGCCTCATTAAAGATGCCGTGAATACGTTCGCTTTGTTTGATGTGCTGGCGCAATTGGGCAATCGATTGATAAGCAGTCACCAGCGCGTCGAGCGCATTAACACCGGCAAACGGCATGGCCGACGCATGCGCCGCCTTGCCCGTATAGGTCACGCGCACCTCATTAACGGCAAGGCTGGGCATGGTAATCAAGTCGATGCCCGCCGGATGCACCATCATGGAGGCATCAAGCCCGTCAAACGCGCCTTGACGCGCCATCAGCTCTTTACCATTGCCGCTCTCTTCAGCCGGCGTGCCGAGATAACGCACTTTGCCCGGTAGGTCGCCGTTCAACTTGGACAGCGCTAAAGATGCGCCGAGACCGGTGGTGGCGATGATATTATGACCGCATGCATGGCCGATGCCGGGCAGGGCGTCATATTCGGACAAAATGCCGACCTCAGTGTCGCCCTCGCCAAAGCTTGAGATGAAAGCCGTGTCCAAGCCGCAAGCATGGCGCTCAACGTTCAGCCCCGCCGCCTCAACCTTATCGGTCAGTAGCGCGTGGGCGAAGGTCTCTTCAAAGGCAATCTCAGGCTTGGCGTGAATGGCGTGACTGGCATCAACCAGTTCGGCTCCCATGCCGTCGATAATATCGCAAACCTGCTTTTTCAGTGTGTCACTCATCTTTGCTTCCTATCCAATTTTGAACGGCATGCCCAATAACATGCCCGCATCAACCGTCAGCAATTGACCCGTCACATGGGCGCTGGCGCGGTTGGCGAAAAATAATATCGGCCCTTTCACATCATCAGGGCTACCGGCGCGACCCATTGGTGTGGTGTTGCGCTGCGCGTCAGAAATTGCCTCAAACACTTCGTCACCAAAGGCATTGCGAAACCAATCCGTGCCGACAAAACCCGGGCAAACAGCATTGACGCGAATATTTTCCGGCCCCAATGAACGCGCCAATGCCAGCGTCATCGAGTTAAGCGCCCCTTTAGAGGCGACATAAGCAACCGAAGAGCCAATGCCCCTCACACCTGCGACGGACGAAATATTGACCACCGACGGTGCATCGGCTTTGGCTAAATGCGGTCGCGCATGCTTTATCATTTGATAAGGGCCGACCAGATTAAGTGCGTAAATTTGCTCAAAATCGGCGGCGTCAAGGCCTTCCAAATCATCGTGATTCATAAATTTTGTGGTGCCCGCATTATTGACCAGAATGTCTAGTCGCCCCCATTTATCCATCGCCGCTTCGACCAGCTTTTTACAATTTGCGTCCTCTGAGACATCAGCCGACACGGCAATCGCTTCGCCGCCTGCGGCTTCGCATGCGGCAACAACTTTGTCAGCCGCCTCAGCGTTTTTTGAATAATTGATGACCAGCTTGGCACCGCCCTCAGCCATTCCGATGGCAGCGGCTTCTCCGATACCGGCTGACGAGCCGGTGACAATGGCGACCTGATTTGAAAAATCCATAATTTATTCTCCGTCCGGCTGTCTTAAGACCCTTTAAAATTGGGCTTGCGCTTTTCTATAAAGGCGCGGCGACCTTCTGCATAATCGGCACTGGCAAGGCAATCCGCAAGGCGTTTTTTAATTTCGGCGCTGTCGGCTTGTGAATTGTCGAGCACAAACTTGCTGGCCTGCAAGCTCATCGGCGCATTGGCTGAAATTTGCGTCACTAATTCGGCCAGAGCGGCCTCAAAATCTGCCGCTTCGGCAGCCAGCGTAATCAGGCCAATGGCAAGCGCCTGCGCAACATCAAGATTGGCGGCGGTAAACAATATCCGCTTGGCCTCAGACACGCCAACCAAACGGGCTAATTGGTGCGTCGCATTGGCCGGATAGGCCAGTCCCAGCTTGCCCGCCGGAACGCCGAAACGACTATCCATGCGCGCCAGCCGCAAATCGCAAGCGGCGGCAATGCCCAAGCCTCCACCAATGCAATAGCCCTCTATCGCCGCCAATGTCGGTATCGGGCAAGCGGCAATCGCATCGAAAGCAGAAACCGTGGCGCGGTCAAAATCTGAACCGCTTTTTGCATCGGGACGACCGCTCAACACTTCTTCAAATTGTGCGATGTCGGCACCGGCAACAAATGCTTTGCCGCCAATGCCGCGCAATACAATCAGGCGGATATTATCGGTCTCGGCAAAACGTTGCATCAGCGGCGCAATCGCCTGCCAGCCCTCAAGGTTAATCACATTGTGCTTTTCCGGCAGGTTGAAGCGCAAATGACCAATGCTTCCGCTATCGGTTTGCTGCACACCGGCAACCAGACGCGCCGCGCCACTGTCTAATATTTGCATATCGGGCGGCAGCAGATCGCTCATTTGTTTTGTTCTCCAAAAAACGCGATGAGGTCGGGAAATACCTTGCCGTCTTGCAGTGCGAAAAAATGCCCGCCCTCATAAAACGTCAGACGCGCATCGCTAATCTGTGCGGCCATATTTTGCATCGCTTCAGGCCGCGCTATGCCGTCATATTTTCCGCCGCCCAGAAACACCGGACAGCTTATGTCGGACAGGCGCGACCAGCAATCATGTTGCGCGCGCGCCTTCAATTGCAAGGCGCGGCCTTCGGCAAAGCGTGGTTCATCTTCATAGGCCGACATATCGAGGCGTTGGCGCGCTGTTTCTATCGCGTCAGGGTTTTCGGCCAGCCAATCATCATCAATGCGCTTATCGTTCAGCTTCATACCGGTGCGAATACGCGTATCAGCGTCCAGCGCGTCGAGTTCTTGCAACGGGTAGGACGCGCCGCCATCGCCGCCCGGCGAGGTGCACCATAGCGCCAGCCGCGACAGGCGCGCGCCGTGGCGAATGGCAAATTCTTGCGCCACCATGCCGCCAAAGCTGATGCCCAGCACCATTGCCGTATCAATATTCAGCGCGTCCAGCAGCGCGGCGGCATCATCGGCATAGTCTTGCATGGTATAGTCGCTATCGGGTTTTTCGGATTGCCCAAGCCCGCGCTGGTCGTAAGCCGTCACCTGAAAATGCGAGGTTAACGGGCTATCCATAATATTCGGTTTCTTGCGCAAATCATTGCCGGTGCCGTTAATCACCAGCACGGGCGCACCGCTGCCTGCCTGTTCGACATAGAATTTGAGCCGGTCTGTGGTCAGAAATTTCATAATGAATGGTTGCTTGCCAGTGAATCCGTCAAAATGGTAGCTTGAACTGCATTTGGGTGAAAGCCAAAACGGAAGTGAAGATGACGGAAACGGCAAAAAAATTAGCGACGGTTGACCCGATATGGTCAAAAATTCGCGAAGAGGCGACGGTTGTGGCGGATAATGAGCCGGGCCTGTCGGGCTTTTTGCATGCAACGATTTTGAATTTCGAGCGGTTGGAACTGGCAATCGCATCGCATTTGTCTGAAAAGTTGGCAAATTCAGAGATTGGCGCGGGCGCGCTATGCGAAGTGTTTGAAGAGGCGTTTGCCGATAATCAGGCGGTTAGCGAGGCGATGCGCGCCGATATTGTGGCTCACTTCGACCGCGATGCGGCCTGCCGCACTTATCTTGACGCGGTGCTTTACTTCAAAGGTTTCCTGGCTGTGCAGACCTATCGCGCCGCCAACTGGTTGATTGATGAAAACCGGCGCGGCATGGCGTTATATTTGCAAAATCGAGCCTCAGAGGTTTTTCAAGCCGACATTCATCCATCGGCAAAAATCGGCAAGGGCGTGTTTATTGACCATGCAACCGGCGTGGTTATCGGTGAGACGGCGCAAGTCGGCGACGATGTTTCCATGCTGCACGATGTAACATTGGGCGGCAGTGGCAAAGAGGGCGGCGACCGTCACCCGAAAATCGGCAATGGCGTATTGATATCGGTCGGGGCCAAAGTGCTGGGTAATATTCGCGTCGGTGATTGCGCGAAAATCGGAGGCGGCTCAGTGGTGTTGACTGATGTGCCCGCCTATACGACAGCGGTCGGTGTGCCGGCCAAGATTGTCGGCAAAGTAACAACGCCCGAACCGTCACGGCAGATGGACCATTCCGTCGGCGAAGATGGCGAAGCGATTTAGCGTTAAAACAGTGAGGGATTTATAATGCGCAGACTGACAGGAAAAACCGCTTTCATATCGGGCGGGGCTAAAGGACTGGGCGCAGAAATGGCGCGCGCCATGCATGGCGAAGGAGCCGATGTGATGGTCACCGATGTGCTGGAAGACGAAGGCATTAAGCTGGCTGACGCGCATGAGAACATGCAATTCATGAAGCATGATGTGACCGATGAAGCCCAATGGGAAGCGGCGATAGGTGCAACATTGGAGGCTTTTGGCGGGCTTGATGTGCTGGTCAATAATGCCGGTATTGCGCATGATTCGACACCGCTTGAAGAAACCACACTGGAGCAGTGGCGACACGTGACGGCGATTGATTTGGACGGCGTGTTTTTGGGTGCAAAGCATGGCGTGCGCGCAATGAAGGAAAAAGGCGGAAGCATTATCAATGTATCGTCGATTTACGGTATTGTCGGGTCGGCGGCGCAAGCGCCTTACCATGCTGCAAAAGGCGGGGTGCGGCTATTGACCAAAGCAATGGCTGTCGAGATGGGCAGTCTCGGTTATAAAATCCGCGTCAATTCAATTCATCCCGGCTTTGTCGGCACTGACATTTTGCGCGACGGCATTAAGCGCGCCGTTGAAATGGGCGCAATGCCTGGCGAAAATGAAGCGATTGAAACGCTGACGCTTGGCACACCGGCGGGTCGTCTGGGCGTGCCGCGCGACATTGCCAATGGCATTGTGTTTCTGGCATCTGATGAATCTGAATGGATGACAGGCGCGGAACTGGTGATTGACGGCGGTTTCACCGCCCAGTAGCTTGGACAACATTTTTACGGAGACGGTTCATGAACAATGACGAAATGATTCGCGTGCAAACCTATTTGCGGCTCAAGTTTCAAAACGACATGATGACGCTGAAGCGCGGCGTTAAAGATGACATGATTGAAGTGTTCATCGAAGATGAGTTTATCGGCACGCTGTTTCGCGATGATGAAGAAGGCGAAATTTCTTACGCCTTCAACATGGCTATTCTCGAATTTGATTTACCGACACTGTAAGCGTTAATTCTGGCGACGCGCCTCGGCGCGGAAATTGCGTATCATCTCGCGCACATTGCGATCGATATTTTCCCATTGCGCCAAATGAATCCGTTTGAAGACATAGCTGACTTGCGCTGAATTGCCGAGATTGAAACGGCTTTCGCAGGTTGGATTCTCATGCTGTGTCACGTCACAAACAAACAAGGGTGGGATTTCCCTCTCGGCGGCACTGCCGGTTTTAAGGCCGCGAAATATCTGTTTTTGACCATAGGGCGAGTCCGAACGGAAATTATACCCCTGCAATCCGTCATCATTTACCTGTCCCGAACCGGCAATATAGGGGCGATAAATCGCATTAAACACGCGTTGGTCGGGCAAGTTGCGGGTGGCAGCTCGAATATTGACGGTCAACAGATTTGAGGCGATGCCGGTATCAAGAAACCCATCGGCGCGGTCTTTCCGCCACGCATTGAGGGTAGGCAAAAGCGCATGCAGGCTGGCATGAGCTAACGTGCCACCGCGGCGTGTGCGCCCGTTGCGGGTATAATGCGCCGGCACGGAAAACAAAGTTCCCCCAACCTCGATACGCACCCGTTCCTCACTATCGCTCGGCGCATAGGCCAGACCTTGTAAATCGCGAATGCCGGGGCCGAAATAGAACAGATAAAACAATAAGCCGCTAATCAGGAAACCGGCCAAAATGGCGAGCGGCAATCCCCATACCGGCCATTCTTCTTCCGGCACTGCCCGCGACAATAAGCGCTTTATCATGGTTTCCTCTTTCGCAGTTTTCATTCTGTGTTTACCATGAAATTAAGTAAAGGTAACAGCACCAATGGGAGGACGCCATGACCGTATATGCCTTAGGCGATAGCACACCGCAATTTCCCGCCAGTGGACATTTTTGGGTCGCCCCCGACGCGCAAGTAATGGGCGCGATTATTCTCGAAGAAAATGCCAGCGTCTGGTTTGGTGCCGTTTTGCGCGGCGATAATGAGCCGATTACCATTGGCGTAAACTCTAATGTGCAAGACGGCTCAGTGATGCATACCGATATCGGCTTTCCGCTGACGCTGGGTAAAAATGTAACGGTCGGTCATCAGGCAATGCTGCATGGCTGCACGGTGGGTGACAATTCGCTTGTCGGCATTGGCGCAACGATTTTGAACGGTGCAAAAATCGGTAAAAATTGTCTCATCGGTGCACATGCGCTGGTCGGCGAGGGCAAGGAGATACCGGATAATTCAATGGTGCTGGGCATGCCGGGAAAAATTGTCCGCGAGTTGGACGAGATAAATGAGAAAATTATGATTGCTTCGGCAGAACACTATGTCGAAAACTGGAAACGCTACCAACGCGATTTGAGAGAGGTTGGATAAATGATTGATGCGGTTGATTATATTATTGTCGGTGCGGGCAGCGCCGGTTGTGTGCTGGCGGGACGTTTGAGCGAAGACGCGGACAATTCCGTTATGCTGCTGGAAGCCGGTGGCAAAGATAAAAATCTGTTTATCCATATGCCTGCCGGATATTCCCAGCTTGTACCTGAACGCAATGACCAGAATTACGGCTTTGAAACCGAGGCCGAACCGACGCTTGACGGGCGGCAAATGTATTGGCCGCGAGGGCGCGGTTGGGGTGGCTCATCGTCAATCAATGCGATGGTTTATATTCGCGGCAATGCTTACGACTATGACCATTGGAACCAGCTCGGCAATGCCGGTTGGTCATATGAAAGCGTGTTGCCCTATTTCAAACGCGCTGAAGATTTTTCCGGCGATGGCGATGCCGATTATCACGGCACGGGCGGGCCGCTCAGCGTTCAAAAATCGAACCGCGAAAATGATGAATTGCTTGATATATTCGTTGAGGCCGGGCAGCAAGCGGGAATTCCGTTCACCAAAGATTTTAACGGCAAAAACCAAGAAGGCGTTTCGCGCTATGAGCACACTATTCGCGGCTCGAAACGTTGCAGCGCGGCGCGTGGCTATTTGCACCCGGTTTTAAACCGCAAAAACCTGCACACCGAAACCGATGTGACGGTCGAGCGGGTCGAGTTTGACGGCAAAAAAGCAACCGGCGTGACGTTTATCAAAAACGGAGAAAGCGTCACCGTCACAGCCAATAAGGAAGTGATTTTATCTGCCGGTGCGCTCAATTCGCCACAAATTTTATTGCGCAGTGGTGTCGGACCGGCTGATGAGATTAAACCGCATGGGCTGGAAATGGTTCACGAATTGCGCGGTGTCGGGCGAAACCTGCAAGACCATTATGGTGTGGTCAGCCAGTTTGAATGCACCCAGCCGGTAACTTTGCACCGCTCGGCGGTTTGGTGGCGCACGCAATTGGCAGGGATTCAATATTTGCTGTTCGGTAAGGGCGATGCTTCTTTTCCGCCAACCGCAGCCGGCGCGTTTTTCAAATCGAGTGATGAAAAAGCCGTTTGCGATATGCAAATTCACTATGTTTCAGTGGCTGTGCCTGATGTGCATGGACGCGCTGATATTCCGACCTCGCATGGCTTTTCGTCGATTGTTTATGGTTGCCGACCCGAAAGTCGCGGACATTTGAGCCTGAAAACGGCAAGCCCTGATGACGCTCCGGCGATTTACCCGAATTATTTATCGGCTGAGCAGGACGTGGTTGATATTCGCAACGGCTTCCGCAAGACGCGCGATATTTTCCTGCAACAGGCTTTTGACAATTATCGTGGCGACCAGATGAAGCCCGGGCCGGAGCTTAATGTTGATAATGATGACGAGCTTGATGCTTGGATTCGTGCAACCGGAGAGACCCTTTATCACCCGGTCGGCACATGCAAAATGGGCAGCGATGATATGGCGGTGACCAATGAGCATGGGCAAGTGCATGGGCTTGAAAGCCTGCGCGTGGTCGATGCCTCGCTAATGCCGACGCTGATTAGCGGTAACACCAATGCGCCGACGATTATGATGGCTGAGAAAATCTCTGACCATATTCGCGGCAAGGGCTTTTTGCCCGCGCAGCAGGTGGCCTAAACATGGCTGATTTCGAGTTTTTCTTCGATATTTCCTCGCCCTGGACTTATTTGGCCTTTTCGCGGGTCGAGGCGGTGGCGGAACGCTGCAATGTCGATATCGACTTCAAGCCGATATTGGTCGGCGGCGTGTTCAACGCGGTCAATGAAACGGTTTATGAGGCGCGCTCCAATCCGCATCCGGTTAAGGGGCGTTACTACCTGAAAGATTTGAAGGATTGGGCCAAGTTTTGCGACGTAACCATCGGCAATCCGCCGGTCTTCCCGCTTCCGGCGGCGGGGGTTATGCGCGTCGCCTTGCTGGCGCAAGATGAGGGCAAGCTGGTGGCGTTTTCAAAAGCCGCATTTCACGCCTATTGGGGTGACTTGAAAGATATTAGCCAGCCTGAAGAAATCGCCGCCCTATGTGAGGCGGTGGGTATGGACGCGGCAGCGGTGCTGGAGGCGGTGCAGAGCGATGCGGTGAAGGCGCGCTTGCGTGACAACACGCAAGAGCTCATCGATCGCGGTGGCTTCGGCTCGCCGACCATGTTTATCAATAAGACCGACATGTATTTCGGCAATGACCGCTTTGAACTGGTTGAGGCAGCGCTGAAAGCCGCTGATTAAATCGTGAGCCAGCCCGCTAAAGAAAAACAACCCATATTGCGCGCACCGGTGGTGGTGCTGGGGCTGCTGGCTGTCTTATTAGGTTTTCATCTTTTATCGGTGTTTGGCGGCAATGCATTGCGAATTGAATTGATTGTCGCGCTGGGACTTTTTCCGGCGCGGTTTTTCGCTGAGGGTCTGGGCGGCTTGCCCGGCGGCTGGGTGCAGGGTGTGGTCAATTTGTTCAGCCATTCCATGCTGCATGGCGGGTGGACGCATTTGATTTTGAACGCGGTCTGGCTGCTCGCTTTCGGCGCGCCGGTTGCCAAGCGTCTCGGTCCGCGAAAGTTTCTTTTTCTCTATATGCTGTGCGTGATGTTTGGCGGTTTCGGACAGATTTTCATCGCTGATGTCAGCGGCTATCTGGTGCCGATAATCGGCGCATCAGGTGGTGTGGCAGGGTTGATGGGCGCGGCGTCGCGCTTTGCCTTTTCAGATGCGCGCTGGCTCGACCCCAATGCGCAAGAACCGCGCCGCCGCTTGCTGCGCCTCAGCGAAGTGCCGAAACGCCGACCGGTGGTGATGTTCATCGCGATTTGGCTGATTATCAATTTGAGTTTTGGCCTGCTCGGCCCGTATGGCATGGCCGACCCGAGCGGGGCCTCGGTCAATGTCGCTTGGGTGGCTCATTTGGGCGGGTTTCTGGCCGGATTATTGCTCATCGGCCTGCTTGAAAAACCACCGCTTTCGGCCTCCGGCGGGCCCGGCCATGTCGATTATGGCGAGTGGAAAAACCGCAAATAACAGCCATTTTTTCAGGCCGACTTGCAAACTGCGTCATCCTGCCGCATGCTTAGGGCGAAAGGATAGGCTGATGACGATACAGGCAATACTAAAAGATAAAGGCGCTGATGTTGTAGCCATTGACGCCGCGCATAAGGTGGCAGAAGCCGTTCGGACAATGGATAAGCGGCAAATCGGGGCGCTGGTCGTGACCGGAAACGGGGAAGATTGTTCGGGCATTTTTACTGAGCGCGATGTGATGCGCGCTTTGGCTCGCGATGGAACGCACATTCTCGAAGAGCCGGTGTCCGACCATATGACCGACCGCCCGCAAAGCATTTTACCGTCAACATCGGTTGAAGAGGCCATGGAAATCATGACCGATAAGCGGTTTCGCCATTTGCCGGTGATAGAAGACAAAACCCTGTGTGGCATTGTTTCTATCGGCGATTTGGTCAATTACCGGATTCACCAGACCGAGCGGGAAGCCAGCGCATTAAAAGAATATATTGCGACCGGGTAAACGCCCCGCTTTCGTATAGCGAAACTGTTAAAGCGGGCTGCCGCGCCGCTTGCGACGCGTGAGACGGGCTAGAGTTTGGTCGGATTGGGTGCGTCGCCATAGACCTCTTGCGGATCGAAGACTTTTTCATCTTCTTCATAGCTGAGGGCGACCGGCATATCGGGCAAGTCGCCCGTCGGCAGAGAGCGGTAAAAGCATGAGCGATAGCCGACATGGCAGCTTGCACCATTGCCGCCGACATTAACCCGCAGCCAGACGCAATCTTGGTCGTCATCAATGCGCATCTCGGCGATATTTTGCACCAGACCGCTGGTTGCGCCCTTGTGCCATATGGCTTCGCGCGAGCGCGACCAGTAATGCGCTTCGCCTGTGGCGATGGTTTTTTTCAGCGCCTCATCATTCATATAGCCATGCATCAGCAATTCACCGCTCGAAAAATCGGTGGTGACAACGGGAATAAGACCATTGGCGTCAAACTTTGGCGCCAGAACATGGCCTTCTTCAACCTGCTCTATGGTTTCGCGTGGTGCAAAAGGACCGGACATAGAAAAACCCTTTAAAGTTGGGGTTTTTATAAACCTAGCTGGTAATCATGGCAAGGAAGCGTGCTTCCATTTTCGGGTCTTCAGCAAATACGCCGGTAAATTGCGTCGTAATCGTCGCTACATCAGGCTTTTTAATGCCGCGCGTGGTCATGCATTGGTGCTTGGCATCAACCAGAATGGCAATCCCGGCCGGTTCCATGACCCGCTGAATACAATCAACAATTTGTGCGGTCATGGTTTCTTGCGTTTGCAGACGCTTGGCAAAAATCTCAATCACGCGGGCCAGCTTGGAAATACCGACAACCTTATCGACCGGCATATAGGCGATGTGCACTTTGCCCAAAATGGCGACCATGTGGTGTTCGCAATGGCTCTCTAGCGAAATGTTGCGCAGCATGACCATGTCGTCATAACCTTCGACATCTTCAAAAGTGCGCCCCAACACGTCTTCGGGGTTTTCATCATAACCGGCAAAGAATTCCTGATAGGCCTTCACCACACGCTTGGGGGTGTCAACCAACCCCTCGCGATCCGGATTGTCGCCGGCCCATGAAATGAGCGTGCGAACGGCTGCTTCGGCTTCTTCGCGTGAAGGTTTTTCCACTGTTACGTCCCGTTCTCTGTTTTGTGGCGTTTTATTGCCGTCAACTATTGCGTCCATTTTAGCCTCACCCTACGGGGGATACGCCCCGGTATTCGTCAGACACGCTGCATGCCTATATATATTTCTGGCCCCAGCAGTCAGGACATAACCAGTTTATGCCATGATACGATGGTTCCGCCGCCACATAAAATACGCACAAGGTTTTGCAAACATGCAAACACGCCCTTGCCGATTACTCATAATTCGCAAGGCGGTAAACACAACCTCATACGACAGGTCTGGTGACAATCCGGTCGCAGCCAATGTTTTACGGAATAGATAATAGCGCAACGCGAAAAAAATGCCAGTTTTCGTAGCAAATTGGCAAAACCGCTTGCTGGCCTTCTGGCGCGCTATTATGGTGCGCGCATGGACAAGCAACTGACCCTGCATAACAGCCAATCGCGCCAAAAAGAGGTGTTTGTTCCGCAAGACGCCGCGCATGTGACTATTTATGTATGTGGACCAACGGTTTACGGGGATTGTCATATCGGTAATTTTCGTCCTGCTGTGGTGTTTGATGTGCTGGTGCGGCTGTTGCGGACGCT
>JAKMCZ010000188.1 GCA_022428185.1 Alphaproteobacteria bacterium
CCTGATAAGAAGCCATCAAACTCAAGCTGCTCGTCAATGCCGAGGCCGATCATGGCGGTAATTTTGGTTTCATTAGCTGCCGCGCCAATCGACATTGCGAGCTGACCAAATTGCCCATTGGCCATGACCTTTGACGCGGTTATCAGCATTGGTTCACGGCTTTGATGCGCCGCCAAAGAAATCGATAATTTGTTAATCGTCGTTGCGAGTTCGGGCCGCATCGGGTCAAGACCGACAAAGCGGAAATCACCGTTAAGAATATCCATAGCGGGCATTGCCAAACCATGCAGACCGACCAGAATATCAGCCGGACGTTCCGCCAATTGCACTTGCACGCGTGCCTCTATCAAAATGGCTTTGGCAATGGCGAAGCGGCTTTGCGCGACATCGGCAAGGCTTAGGTCAATGACCAGACGCGGAATGGTCGCGGCGACACGTGTCGGCGCATTGCGGCTATCGCTAAAGCTGACATTTTCGATAATCAGTTGCGGGCGCGGGATAAAGCGCAGGCGCACATTGCCGTCAATCACCGCCGTGCCACCAAACCGGTTCGATAAATCCGCTTCCATTTCGGCCAGCGGCGGCACAATAGGTACCGCATTGGGCACAATCACCAGAGCAGCAAGTGCCGAGAGCAGAAGAAAAATCGTTGAAAGATAAGGAAAGCGCGGCATGAAGACCCATTGTTATCTGATTGGCAGACACTAACAATGTCACAACCAATTGGCTAGATGGCTGCATCATAGCGCAAGGCGGCTTCGGCACGATTGCGCAAGATGCTATAGTAAACGAATCAAATCAGGTGACATGAATGGAAAATGACCCCTTTGATTTAGGCACTGATACGCCTGCCCCGCCCCCTGCTCCTGTAAAGCAAGAGCAGAGCGGCAGCATATCGGAACGCGCGGCACAAGCCGGTCAGGCGCGCCGCCTAGAGCCGTTATTGAACGGGCTGAATGATGAGCAACGCGCCGCCGTGACGGCTGATGACGGGCCGCTTTTGCTGCTGGCCGGTGCGGGAACCGGCAAAACCCGCGCCCTGACCACCCGCATCGCCTATAAAATTGCTACGCAAGTCGCTTGGCCGAGCCAGATATTGGCTGTCACCTTTACCAATAAGGCAGCGCGGGAAATGAAGCTGCGCATCGGTAATATGCTCGGTGAAACCGTCGAGGGCATGCCGTGGCTCGGCACATTTCACTCGCTATCAGCAAAAATTCTCCGAATTCACGCCGAATTGGTCGGTTTGCGCCCCGATTTTACAATTCTCGATACGGACGACCAAATACGGCTTTTGAAGCAGCTTATTAAGGCGGAAGGTATTGATGAAAAGCGGTGGCCTGCGAGACAAATGGCAATTCTTATCGACCGCTGGAAAAATCGCGGCTGGTTGCCCGAGAATGTGCCCGAAGGCGAAGCCGGTTTTTTTGCCAATGGCTTGGGCGGCAAGCTTTATAGCGATTACCAAAAACGACTGAAAATTCTGAACGCGGCTGATTTTGGTGATTTGCTACTCGAATGTTTGCGCCTGTTTCGTGAAAACGAAGCCGTGCTGGTCGAATATCAACAACGCTTCAAACATATTCTCGTCGATGAGTATCAAGACACGAATGCAGTGCAATATTTGTGGCTGCGTTTGCTGGCGCAAGGCCACAATAATATTTGCTGCGTCGGCGATGACGACCAGTCGATTTACGGCTGGCGCGGTGCTGAGGTCGACAATATTTTGCGTTTTGAGAAAGATTTTGAAGGCGCACAAGTCATCAGGCTGGAACGCAATTATCGTTCAACCCCGAATATTCTCGGCGCAGCCTCTGGCCTTATCAAGGCTAATGAAAGTCGCCTCGGCAAAACGCTATGGACCGACAGCAATGATGATGGCGAACCGGTAAAAGTGCGTGGTGTTTGGGACGGCGAAGAAGAAGCACGCATGACCGCCGACGATATTGAAGCCTATCAGCGCAAAGGACAGGCATTGAATGAAATGGCCGTGCTGGTGCGGGCTTCTTTCCAAATGCGCGAGTTTGAAGACCGTTTCATTTCGCTCGGTATTCCCTATCGGGTAATTGGTGGCCCGCGCTTTTACGAACGCGCCGAAATTCGTGATGCCAATGCCTATTTCCGACTGATTGCGCAAATCGATGACGATCTGGCCTTTGAACGCATTTGCAACAAACCGCGTCGCGGGCTGGGTAATGTCGCCATGCAGACCTTGCAAAACGCGGCGCGCGGGCAGGGAAAATCATTATTTCGCATGGCTGAAGAAATTATCGATACCGAAGAATTGAAACCGGCGGCGCGGCGGTCATTAACCGGCTTTGTGCGCGCCATCACCCATTGGCGAACGCTGGTTGATACCATGACGCATACTGAGCTGGCTGAATTGGTGCTCGACGAGAGCGGCTATACCGCCATGTGGCAGGCAGATAAATCACCCGATGCGCCGGGCAAGCTGGAGAACTTAAAAGAGCTTGTGCGCTCAATGGAGGAGTTTGAAACGCTGACCGGCTATCTCGAACATATTTCTTTGGTGATGGAAGCAGCCAATGATGACAATGAAGACAAAGTGTCGGTGATGACACTGCACGCCGCCAAAGGGTTGGAATTTGAAACCGTGTTTTTACCCGGCTGGGAAGAAGGTTTGTTTCCACATCAGCGCAGCCTCGATGAAAGCGGCACAAAAGGCCTCGAAGAAGAACGCCGCCTCGCCTATGTCGGCATTACCCGCGCCAAGCAGCGCGCCACGGTCAGCTTTGCCGGCAATCGTCGCACACATGGGCAATGGAATTCTGCCCTGCCCTCGCGTTTTATCGATGAGTTGCCGCAAGACCATGTCGAGATTGCCGAAAGCGATCATTCGGCAGGTGGTTTTTCCAACCAAAGCCGTTTTGCCAATGATTTTTCCGGCTCCAGCTATAACAGTCCGGGCTGGCAGCGCGCGCAGTCGAATATGGGCGCGCGCGGCACTAATTATAAACAAAGCGCGCCACCGACCATCAACGCCCGCGCCGAGTCAGTCGTCTCGAATATGAGCAGCAGCGCATATAAGCAAGGCGAACGGATTTTTCATCAGAAATTCGGCTATGGCCGCATCGAAGCGATTGAAGGCAATAAGCTAACCGTGGCGTTTGATAAAGCGGGCACTAAAAAAGTGCTCGATAATTATGTCGAAAAGCATTAACGGCGCGCACCAACACCTGAATGTCTAGGACGTGGAAACTGAGCTTTGAGACTGCCGACAGCGCGGCAGCCGAGCAAGCATTGGAAACATTCGGAGCCACCGTTTGGGCCAATGGTGTCGCCAGTGCGGTGACGTCATTTGAGGTCTATTTTGAAAGCCGTCCAAACCTCGACAATTTGGTATTGCCGCCCGACGCAGTCGCGCAGCTTAAACAATTGCCTGATAAGGATTGGACGACCGTAAGCCAGCAAGGCTTATCACCGATAAGCATACCGCCGTTTTATTTACATGGCAGCCATGACGCACCCCGCAGCGGCGGTTGGCTGAACATTGAAATGCAAGCGGGTGCAGCCTTCAGGTCAGGCCATCACGGCACCACACAGGGTTGTCTGGTGCTATTGGCTCATCACTTAAAACGACATCGCCCGCGCCATATTGCCGATATTGGTTGCGGATCGGGCATATTGGCTATCGCCGCAGCGAAAGCAAAATGTCGGGACATTTTGGCCAGTGATATTGACGAAACGGCAGTGCGCGTGGCGCGCGCCAATAGCCGCCTCAATCACGTCGCGCCGCATATCGCCTGTTTTACTGCCATTGGCATGGCGCATCGTGCCTATCATGCGCGCCGCTTCGACCTTATCCTCGCCAATATATTAGCCGCGCCATTAACAGGCTTGGCGCAAGATTTTGAGCAGCACTTAACGCGGCACGGGCGGGTGATTGTGTCGGGCCTGCTAAACGAACAAGCCCGCAATATCATCGCTCGCTATCGCCAGGTCAATCTGACCGTCGAGCGAAAAATCATAATCGGGGCTTGGACGAGCCTCTGCTTTAAGCGATACTAGCGGATATGTTTCAAAGTTTTGCAGATGACAGTTCTATAAAGCAGGTCGCGCCGCGAATAAAAGCATTGCGCGCGCGCTTAGCGAAGAGAAAACTAGAGGGCTTGATTGTACCGCGCGAAGACGAATTTCAAGGCGAGTATGTGCCCGCCGCCAATGAGCGGCTGAAGTGGATATCGGGATTTGGTGGTTCGGCGGGAACGGCGATTGTGCTGACACGAAAAGCCGCCCTGTTTGTTGATGGTCGCTATATTTTGCAAGCCCCCAAGCAGACCGACACCAAGCTATTTACAATTGTCGATATTATGCAGACCGCACCATCACTATGGCTGGCCGCCAATGCCAAAAAAGGAATGGAAATCGGCATCGACCCGCGCTTGCATAGCGAGACAGCCGTGAAAGCCTACCGCGACCGTCTGGCGGCCAAAGGGGCGCGACTGGTATTGCTCGACGACAATCCGCTTGATGCCGAATGGCAAGATCGTCCTGATTTGCCCGATACTGATGTTGTCATTCAAC
>JAKMCZ010000204.1 GCA_022428185.1 Alphaproteobacteria bacterium
ATATCAGAGGTCGCATCTTTGACGCCGACAATATTGTCGAGCTGCGCCAACTGCCCCATTGTCTGCGGTGTCATATCGACGATGGAACGGCCGGGAATATTATACAGAATAATCGGCAGCGCGGTGCTCTCGGCAATGGCAGTAAAATGCGCCAGCATGCCCTCTTGCGTCGGCTTATTGTAATAGGGCGTGACGTGCAGCACCGCATCAGCGCCGGCTTTTTCTGCATGTTGGGTAAAAGCAATCGCCTCTGCCGTGGCGTTAGAGCCGGCACCGGCGATAATCGGCACGCGCTTATCGGCTGCCTCGATGACCACCTCGACCACGCGCTCGTGCTCGGCATGGCTGAGCGTCGGCGACTCGCCGGTTGTGCCGACCGGAACCAACCCGTTAATCTCCTCGCTAATCTGCCAGTCCACCAGCGATTGCAGCGCCGCTTCATCAAGCGCACCGTTTTTGAAAGGGGTTATCAGAGCCGTTATGGCACCACGAAACATCATTCGCTCCTATTCGCACTGGCTATTGCAAGCCAGCCAATCTGGCGGCAACATACCACATGATTTGATGGCAGCAAGCATCTGCCCTTTGAGGAGCCTATTATGAGCCAAGCAGAAACCAACGCAGTTGTTTTCGGGGTCGGCCCGCGTCAGGGTTTGGGGGCTGAACTGTGCCACCGCGCCGCCGCGCGCGGCATGCACGTATTCGTCAATGGCCGCACGGCTGAAAAAATTGAGGCAGTGGCCGAGGATATCATCAAAGCGGGGGGCAGCGCCGCACCGCTATTGGCCGATGTAACCGACGAGGCGGCGGTCAATCAAGCGGTTGCCGAGATAGAGCAAGACGGGCGCGCGCTCGAATTGGCGATTTACAATGCGGGCAATAATCGACCCGAAAAATTCCTCGATGTCACCGCCGAGGTGTTTGAGGATATGTGGAAGGTGATTTGCTTGGGCGGCTTTTTAACCTCGCAAGCGCTGGTGCCGCTAATGTTAAAACAGACCGACAGCGCGCCGCGCCAGAGCCTGTTTTTCACCGGAGCCAGTGCCTCGCTGCGCGGCAAGGCGGGCTTTTCTGCTTTTGCGGCGGGCAAAGGTGCGCTGCGTATGATGGTGCAATCTTTGGCACGCGAATTTGGCCCACAAGGGCTGCATGTTGGCCATGTGATTATTGATGGCGCGATTGACGGCGAAAAAGTGCGCGAGCGCTTTGCCGAATATCTCGACAGCAAGGGCGAAGATGGCGGGCTTGATATCGCCGCCATCGCCGATGCGTTTTTCATGATGCACGAACAGCACCGCTCTGCCTGGACGCTGGAGCTTGACCTGCGCCCGTTCAAAGAAGACTTTTAGCGGCTAAAAGTTTTTCGCCGCAGACAAGGTCAGCCCGGTCATTGATCCGGCATCATAGTCGAAGAAATCAAGCGAGGCATTGAACCGCCAATTATGCTCTGTCACCAGTCCCATGCCCAATTCGAGGCTGGTATGTGACAGCGATTGCTCGTCATCATCGGCCCGAATACGATATTCATAGATGGTTGACGGGTCAGCCAGCAGGAAGGCGCGCGCCACCGTATCATCGCTCATATCGGCCTGTTGGAGTTCCACTTCCGCAAGGTTTCGATGTTTAAAACATATATCTACTAAATAACCGTTAACATTCGAAATCTTTCGTTTCAACCAATAATAGCCTTTTCATTTTCACATATATCAATAGGCGAAATGCCCGTAATGGGCTGCTCAGCCTGCCAACCGGCTGCATCAAACCGATATTTGGTGACACTTTCCCGGTTCAATTTCGAATCCGCAAAATCACTTGAAAAGCAAGCCGCCCTTGTCTATCAACGGCGGTGGAGAGGTGGCCGAGTGGTCGAAGGCGCTCCCCTGCTAAGGGAGTATGCGGTAACCCCGCATCGAGGGTTCGAATCCCTTCCTCTCCGCCACACTAAAAGGGCTCGGCAGCTTTGCTGCCCTAGCCCGCCTTGTGCCAGCGCAGGGGCGAAGCCCCGAAGTCGGCAGGCTAAAACGCCAACTGCCAGCCCAATGTGAAGCGGTTATCGGTTTCAAGCCGAGGGCCGTCGAGATTCTCGCAGAGCGGCAAGCCATATTCAACAGCGAGACGATGGCCCTTTAACGCGCCATGAGTGAAAATATAATTGGCACCAATAAGCGCATCGACACGCTCACCGGCTTGCAAGTTTGCGTCCATTGGCGGTGCCATGAAGGTCGGGCCGGCAAGGTCACGGTCTGTGCCATCAACATTTTCCCATGCTTGCCCGTCAAGCCGCAGCGACACACTCAGCATGTCGATTTTGCGCGCCACCCAGCCGGTTAATTGATAGCGATTGCCTAACGTATAATCGCGGTCATTCTCGCCCAAGCGCAGGGTCATGTTGGCCTGCCCGCCCCATGACCAATCATCAGAGACAGAGCGATAGCTGATGCCGGGCAGCAAGTCGTAAGTGCCTGAGCCCATTTGCATCGGATAGGCAAAGATACCGCCATTTGGCTTCCTGTCATCGACCGAGCCGGTGGGCAGGCTAATGCCCGCATTGAGCAGCACGGTGCGTTTGCCATCACTGAAATATTCATACAGCGCGTTAACGCTGGTATCTTTCATGCCGTCATTTTTCATCGTGAACGCGCCGCCGTTTTGGCAAGCCGCAGGCATCATTGTGTTTCGGCAAATATGATCCATTTCCATATCGGCAAAGCCGGTCATCACGGCGACGGTCAGCTTGTCACTAACGCCATACATCGCACCCAGCATGTGCATTTTCATGCTCATCGAGGTCGGCGCGACCCTATAGTCTTCCAACACCTCAGCTGTGCTGACCCGCGAAGAGCCGTCGCGATTGCCGTCCATGTTCATATCTCCATAGCGATACGAGACCATAAACTCGCCCGCTTTATGTCCGTGGTCACGCATCACGCCAATCGGCGCATGACCGTCAGGCCGCGCCATTGTTTTGTCGTCATGCGCTAGAGCTATGCCATTGGCCGATAGACCGAGCATTACGCAAATGCCCGAAAATAGGTGGAAAGATTTCATGATAAGACCCCTTGTTCTTCTTATGCGCCCTCTCGTGCCAGCAAAGCGCCCATTGAGCAAGGGGTTTTTGCCTTCCCGATGCTTTCTCGTATAATATGTCGCAGGGTTCGCCGCCTTTTCATCT
>JAKMCZ010000253.1 GCA_022428185.1 Alphaproteobacteria bacterium
GCGCTACCAGGCTGCGCCACACTCCGATAAAGTGCTGTGTTGAAGAGCCGTTTATATAGCCAAGCCCTGACGGGCTGGCAATCACAAAAGCGCTTGCTGAGAGGAGCTTTTGACAATGTCTGACGAAATAATACCAACCGTAACCAAAAGACCTTTTATGGCAGCGGTGAGCGGTTTGCTGGCGGTTGGGTTAGCCTATTTGCTGCTCTGGCCTGTACCTTTTGATCCGGTGGCGGGGCCGGAGCGCAGCGCCAATCCGGCGGGCAGCGGTATTTTTGCCAAAAACAATATTCTGGCTGAGGCGACCATGTTGCCTGTCGGTAGCGGACCTGAAGCGGTGGCTTTTGATCGGCTGGGGCGGCTTTATAGCGGATTGCACAATGGCGATATAGTGCGCTTTGATATGGCTGGCGAAAAGCAAGTTTTGGCCAATACGGGAGGTCGGCCTTTGGGTTTGAAGTTTGACAGCGCCGGCAATCTGGTAATTGCGGACGCCAAAAAAGGTCTCATTTCAATGACACCGGACGGGAAAATCAATATTCTCGCCAGCGACCATAACGGCGTGCGCATGAAGTTTGTCGATGATCTGGCGATTGCCTCTGACGGGAAGATTTATTTTTCAGATGCCTCAGCGCGGCATGAATATGGCGTTGATATTATGGAAGTGTTCGAGCGTCGCCCGTCCGGTCGGTTGATGGTTTATGACCCGAAAACCGGCGGCCTCGACCTGCTG
Organism: Alphaproteobacteria bacterium; assembly: GCA_022428185.1. GTDB lineage: Bacteria > Pseudomonadota > Alphaproteobacteria > RS24 > RS24 > UBA8337. Next base: position 734 of record JAKMCZ010000253.1, read on the forward strand.
CTCGACAATTTATATTTCGCCAATGGTGTTACCTTGAGTGCCGAAGAAGATTTCGTGCTGGTTAATGAAACTTATGACCACCGCATCATGCGCTATTGGTTAAAAGGGCCGCGCCGTGGTGCGGTCGATGTGTTTGCCGATAATATGCCCGCCTATCTGGACAATATCACCACCACTGAAGATGGTGATTTCTGGCTTGCCGGTGTTGCGCCACGAACCGATGCGCTCGATGATTTGGTGGCGCGCCCGTTTATGCGCAGGGTGGTGTGGCGGCTTATGCAGATAACCGGTTTCAATCCGGCCCAGATGCATAGCTATGCCATTAAATTATCACCTGAGGGGCAGGTGCTGGCCTCATTGGAAGACGATAGCGGGCATATTTACATGATGACCAGCGTCATTGAACATAAGGGCTCTTTGTATCTCGGCAGCCTCTTGAACAGTGTGATTGGCATAATTGACGCACCGTAAAGCAAAATAGGGACTAGACCGAGCGGGTTGTTTTAGATAGTTTCGCGCTCAGTTGGGGTGTGGCCAAGTGGTAAGGCACCGGTTTTTGGTATCGGCATGCGCAGGTTCGAATCCTGCCACCCCAGCCACTTTATTATTCCGGTAAAAACCCTGCGGCGCGCAAATCATCTTCGCTGAAACGATGCACGCCTTTGGCGTAGTTCTTTGCGTTTTGCGTATAAAAGGCGGCGTTCATTGCATTGGCCTTGCCGCTATCTCTTTCCTTCACCAGCTTGGCCGGGCTGCCCGCAATGATAGAATTGTCGGGAAACACGCTGCCTTCCGTGACAATGGAGTGGCCTGCGACAATGCAATTATTGCCAATCGTCGCTCCGTCCATAATCGTCGCATTAATTCCGATAAGGCATTTATCGCCGATGGTGCAGCCATGCAAAGTGGCGTGATGGGTGATGGAGCAATCGTCACCGACAATGGTCGGTGTGCCGCCGCCGACATGTATCATGACAAAATCTTGAATATTGGTGCGCGCGCCAATGGCGATATGAAACATCTCACTGCGCATCACCACATGCGGCCAAACCGAGCTATCGGCGCCGATGGAAATATGGCCGAATAGCAGCGCGGTTTCATGCACCCAAGCGGTGTTGTCAATATTGATACTATCTTCCTGCGATGACATTTAGCGCTCCTTTAGCTCTTGCATGGAAACGATAATCCGCCCGATGACGGAAAGATAGACAAAAGCTGCAAAAGCCAAAGCGGCAGGGGCGAAAGCGGCGGGATAAAGCATCACCAATGCAAAAAAAGCAATTGTCTCTGTGCCCTCAGCCAAACCTGCCAGATAGTAGAAGCCTTTTTTACCCTGCGCCTCGCTGACCGTTCCACGCTTTTCGGCCTGAATGGCGAAAGCCAGAAACACCGTCATCGACATGGCAAAACTGGATAGGAGGAGAGCGGCGGCAAAGGCATTTTTCATATCGTAAAAAAGAAATGCCAAGGGCAGAAGCGACCACAGAAGAAAATCAGAAACAATGTCGAGATAGGCACCTAAATCGGTTGGTGCGCTTTGCCGCGCAACGGCCCCGTCCAATCCGTCTGCAAGACGATTGAGGAGCAGGCATGCAAGCGCCAATTCAAAGCGGCCTTGCGCGACCGCATAGACCGATATGAGACCAATAAAAAAACCGCCAATAGTGATGCTATTGGCGGAGATTTTTTTACTGATGGCCGCCGCCGCGGCATTGAGCGGCGGGTCGATAAAACGGCGCATGGTGCTGTCGAGCATTAGCTCGCGCGCTGCACCAGACTGTCAACGGCATCGCGATAATCGCGTTCCATGTCAGCCACCACTTCTTCAATGGTTTGGACTTTTTCAATGCCGCCAATACCCTGACCTGAGCCCCAAATGTCCTTCCAAGCTTTGGTCTTCATATTGCCGCCAGAGCCGAAATCCATTTTTGACTTATCGGCATCGGGCAGATTATCCGGGTCAAGACCGGCCGCTGAGATGGAGGGCTTCAGATAATTTCCCATCACGCCGGTAAAGAGCGACGAATAGACAATGTCATCGGCAACGCTTTCGACCAGCATGTCTTTGTAGCTTTGGTCGGCATTGGCTTCGGCTGTGGCGATGAACCGCGAGCCGATATAGGCAAGGTCAGCGCCCATAGCCAGCGCCGAGGCGACACAATAGCCGTCCCCCATTGCGCCCGATACCAAAATCGTGCCGTCAAACCATTGTTTGACTTCGCGCACCAGTGCGAAAGGTGACAGGGCACCGGCGTGCCCACCGGCTCCGGCGCAGACCAGAATAAGTCCGTCAACGCCTTGCTCGGCAGCTTTCTTGGCGTGTTTTACATTGATGACATCATGGAACACGACACCGCCATAGCTATGCGCCGCTTCAACGATAAACTCAGGCGGACGCAGTGAGGTGATGATAATCGGCACCTTATGCTTCACGCAAATGTCCATATCGGTTTTCAACCGGTCATTCGAAGCGTGGCAAATCTGATTGACCGCATAAGGCGCGACATATTTATCAGGATTGGCCGCCTTATATTCGTCCAACTCGCTATTGATGCGGGTCAGCCATTCGTCGAGAACCTCGGACGGGCGCGCATTCAATGCGGGAAATGATCCGACAATGCCCGCTTTGCACTGGGCGATAACCAGTTCAGGGCCAGAGACCAGAAACAACGGTGAGCCGACAACGGGAATCCGCAAACTGTTTTTTAGAACTTCAGGTAGTGACATAATAATTCTCCAAATCTGCAAGCGAAATTAGGCTTTTTCGGTGCAAAGGCAAGGCTATTTCGTGCGTCTATTTTAACGCCGCATAAATTAGTTGCGATAATTGTGGACGCAATGGGTAAGTGGCGGCGGGCATAAGCTGGGTCATCATCACCACCGTCATATCCTCGACCGGATCATTCCAGAATATGGTGCTTGCCAGTCCGCCCCAAGAATTATTGCCGTCAGATGTGGTTGAGACCGTGACGCTGCTATCAAGCACGACAGAAACGCCCAAGCCGAAACCGGTGCCGGGATAGGCCACTTCAGTAAACTCGCCAAAACCGTGTTCTTCTAGTGAACGATTTTGCGGCAATTGATTGCGGGTCATTTTGGCGACGGTTGTTCGGTTCAAAATATACGCGCCATTTGCGCCCATGCCGCCACGGCGCAGCATATCGGCAAATTTGAAATAATCTTCCATCGTCGATAGCAGGCCACCGCCGCCTGATAAAAACTCGCGCCCGGGGCGATAAATGGTGCGCTCAGGGCCGTCAGCCAGTTCCGTCGTCTTTTTCAGCGGGTCGAAACGATAATTACTCATCAATCGGTCGCGCTTATCATCGGGGATATGAAAAAACGTGTCGGTCATGCCAAGCGGGTCGCAAATATGGTCCTTGAAATAAACATCAAGGCTTTTGCCCGACACCAGTTCAACAATGTGACCGAGCACATCGGTCGCCACGGAATAATTCCATGCCGTGCCCGGCGAAAATAAAAGCGGCATCTCGGCCAGTTTTTCGCATAATTGCGCCAAGTTCAGTTTTTCCGAACGCGCGCCATTAATGTTTTGATTGCGATACATCGCATCGACCGGATGCTCGAGCATAAAATCATAGGTCAGCCCGGCCTGATGGGTCAGCAAATCATGAACCGTAATCATGCGCTTCGGGTCGCAGGTGGTGAATTGCTTGGCCGTTCCCTCATCAAACACTTTGACGTTTTTGAAAGCGGGAATGAATTTATCGAGCGGGTCGGTAAGCTTGATAAGGGCTTTTTCATAAAGCTGCATAATTGCGACCGAGGTAATTGGCTTGGTCATCGAATAAATGCGAAAAATTGAACTGTCGTCTACATTGACCCCGCCCTCAAAGGCACTTTTTCCCTGATGGCTC
>JAKMCZ010000254.1 GCA_022428185.1 Alphaproteobacteria bacterium
TCATAGGCGATGGTTTCGGCGCGGATGAAGCCGCGCTCGAAATCGCCATGGATCACGCCTGCGGCTTGTGGCGCGGCGGTGCCGTGGCGGATCGTCCATGCGCGGGCCTCTTTCGGGCCAACGGTGAAATAGGTTTCCAATGCCAGAAGGTCATAGCCCGCGCGAATAAGGCGGTCGAGACCTGCCTCCTCTAACCCCATTTCGCCCAAGAACACGGCGGCATCCTCGGCGGGCAATTGGCTGATTTCTTCCTCAATCGCGGCTGAGATGACGACCGAAGCCGCCCCTTGCGCCTTGGCCATCTCCTCAACCCGCGCGGAGAGGTCATTGCCCGTGGCGGCAGAGGCTTCGTCCACATTGCAAACATAAAGCACGGGCTTTGTGGTCAGCAGTTGCAGCATCTTCCACGCTTTCGCGTCATCCTCGGCCAGCTCGACCATGCGGGCGGGTTTGCCCTGCTCTAGCATCGCCTGCGCCTCTTTCAAAAGGCGCTCTTGCTGCACCGCCTCTTTGTCGCCACCGCGCACTTTGCGGGTCAGGTTTTGCAGGCGTTTCTCGATGCTTTCGAGATCAGCGAGCATCAGTTCGGTTTCGATGGTTTCAGCATCGGCCACAGGGTCAACGCGGCCTTCCACATGGGTCACATCATCATCAATGAAGCAGCGCAACACTTGGGCGATGGCATCAGTCTCGCGGATATTGGCTAGGAATTGGTTGCCCAACCCCTCGCCCTTAGAGGCCCCGCGCACGAGGCCCGCAATATCGACAAAGGTCATGCGGGTTGGAATGATCTGTTTTGAGCCTGCTATCGCGGCCAATTTCTCAAGGCGTGGGTCAGGCACGGCCACATCGCCCACATTCGGCTCGATGGTGCAAAAGGGGAAATTCGCGGCCTGTGCGGCTGCGGTTTTGGTCAAGGCGTTGAACAGCGTGGATTTCCCAACATTGGGCAGACCCACGATTCCCATTTTGAAACCCATTGCAAGCGACCTCCGTGATGCGCGTTGGCTGCCTTCTAGGGCGAAGTGCGCGGCGGGGCAATGGCCCGAACCCGTCAGGCCCCAATGATTTCCGCCGCTATTTGCCGCAAACCCCAAACGAACGATTTCGCGGGAGGCATCTATGACACGGATCGACACCACTTTTGCGCGGCTGGCCCAAGAGGGCAAGAAAGCCTTTGTCGCCTATGTCATGGCGGGCGATCCTGATTACCACACCTCGCTTGAGTTGATCAAAGCCCTGCCTGCGGCGGGTGTGGATATCATCGAATTGGGCCTGCCCTTTACCGATCCAATGGCGGATGGCTCGACCATTCAGCTTGCGGGGCAGCGCGCTCTTGAAGGGGGGCAGACCCTCGACAAAACGCTGCAAATGGCGCGTGAGTTGCGCAAAACCGATAATGACACGCCGATTGTGATGATGGGATATTACAACCCGATTTACAGCCGCGGTGTAGACCGCTTTTTGGAGCAAGCCAAAGAGGCGGGCATTGACGGCCTGATCATCGTTGATTTGCCCCCCGAAGAAGACAGCGAGCTGTGCATTCCCGCGCAAAACGCAGGGTTGAATTTCATCCGTCTGGCGACACCGACCAGTGATGACAAACGCCTGCCCAAGCTGTTGGAAAACGCATCAGGCTTTATCTACTATGTTTCGATCACGGGCATCACAGGGGCCGCCAATGCGCAGGCGGGTGATGTTGGGCCAGAGGTGGCACGGATCAAATCCCAGACCGATCTGCCCGTGATTGTGGGCTTTGGCATCAAAACGCCTGAGGCCGCCGAAGCGATTGCCGGCGTTGCCGATGGGGCGGTCGTGGGGTCAGCGATTGTCAGCCTGATTGAGCAGGGAAAAACCGTGCCAGAGATCACCGCCTTTGTGAAATCCTTGGCCGATGGGGCGCATCGCGCCAAATGATTGCGGGCCCTCGCAAGAATTGGTAAGACTTCTTTACCAGCCTTGCAGAGGAGTGCCACCATGCCCGTCATCACCGAAATCGAAGACC
>JAKMCZ010000271.1 GCA_022428185.1 Alphaproteobacteria bacterium
CGGGGGTCCTGCTACTTTCCTCGGCCTATTCAGCTTGCGCCTGTTTTATTCAGCCGACCCCCCGACGCAAACAAAAAACCGGCAACCTGCTTTCGCAGTTGCCGGGGCGTTAGAAAAACCGTGTCACAAGAAACGGCCACGAGTATTGAGCCGAGGCTTTATTTCGCCGTCACCCCGGCTCAAAATGAGCGGAGTGAACGGAGTTTCCGCAATATTCACAAAAAAAGGCTTAACGTTTAAACGTTAAGCCACATACGCAAATGAAATTGCAGCTTGCAACAAGGGGTTTTCTATGCCCCGCCAATTTGCCCGTTCGCATATCGACTTTTAGAGGGGTGCATATGTATCGAATAATTCAAACCCTTATTTGACTCGAAAAACAAACACCCCGTCATCGCCGCAATTATCGAGCTTGCGTTCAAAGCGGATTTCTTGTTTGGCGTTAAGCAAGCGGCTGGCGAGATCTGACCCGTCGGGCGCGAGCATGCTTTCAAAGTTCAGCACCTCGCCATAATGGGTGGTCAAAAAACCCTTATTGAAAATATGCCAATCATGCAGCGAACCGTCGCTCGGCTCGGTTTCGCGAACCACATCGCCATCGACCGTCACCTTAACCTCGCGCAGCGGCCCGCAAATATAACTGTCTCCATAATTGAAAACCACATTGCGATAAGCAATCTCAGGCCCCGGTTCGAGTTGCGGCAAAACTTGTTTCGGCTCGATGAGAATATAGACATTGGCGCCGGTTTCTGCCGCGCCGGATATTTTTTCGCCATTAATGCGGTGCGCCTTGCCGGCCTCATGCGGCACGGCCTGCCACGCAAAGGCCGGGGAAATAAAGACAAGAAGGAATAGGAAATACTTCATGATTTAGCTGAGCATATTCTCGTTCAACGTCCAACAGCCTTAAGCTGTTGGCGACCCGATTGGCTAAACCTGCATTGAAATAAAGAAAGGCACTTTAGTCGAACGAAGGTCAGACGAAGGTCAGAAAAAGGTCGGACAAAGTGGGCCCGGCAGGACTTGAACCTGCGACCAATCCGTTATGAGCGGACCGCTCTAACCAGCTGAGCTACAGGCCCCACTTTGCCAATTACGCTTCTTTTTCCGGTAAGAAAATAACCGGCTTATGCGTTTTGGCAGATGCTTCGTCCATTTGCGCATAAGCGATGATGATAACCATATCTTCTGTCTGGGCAAGGCGCGCCGCCGCGCCGTTAATGCCGATGGTCTTCGAGCCGCGTTCAGCCGGAATGGCGTAAGTGGTAAAGCGCGCGCCGGTGTTTATGTTCAACACATCAACCTGCTCATTCGGCAAAATGCCGACGCGGTCGAGCCAGTCTTCATCAACCGAAATAGACCCCTGATAATGCATGTCGCATTGGGTCACCGTGGCGCGGTGAATTTTCGCCTTCATCATTGTTAATTGCATCGGTTTAATGCTCGCCTTGAACCGCAGAGTTTTGCGCTAGAATTTCGCGTTCTATGCCCTTATTAGCCCCTAATTGTCAATTTAATTGTCAAGGAAACTTCTGAGTTTTCGTGACCGGCTGGGGTGCTTTAATTTGCGCAGCGCTTTGGCCTCGATTTGGCGAATACGTTCGCGCGTCACCGAGAATTGCTGACCGACCTCTTCAAGCGTGTGATCGGTGTTCATGCCGATGCCGAACCGCATTCGCAAGACACGCTCTTCGCGCGGTGTAAGCGATGCCAGAACCCGCGTTGTCGTGTCGCGCAAGTTCGATTGAATGGCTGCATCAATCGGCAGAATGGCATTTTTGTCTTCGATGAAATCACCGAGCTGGCTGTCTTCTTCATCACCAATCGGCGTTTCCAACGAAATCGGCTCTTTGGCGATTTTCAAAACCTTGCGCACTTTATCGAGCGGCATGGACAGTTTTTCAGACAACTCTTCCGGTGTCGGCTCGCGCCCATATTCGTGCAGCATTTGGCGCGAGGTGCGCACCAATTTGTTAATGGTCTCAATCATATGCACCGGAATACGAATGGTGCGCGCTTGGTCAGCAATCGAGCGGGTTATCGCTTGGCGAATCCACCATGTCGCATAGGTCGAGAATTTGTAGCCACGACGATATTCAAACTTATCGACTGCTTTCATCAGGCCGATATTGCCTTCTTGAATCAAATCAAGGAATTGCAATCCGCGATTGGTGTATTTCTTGGCAATCGAAATCACCAAACGCAAATTCGCTTCGACCATTTCTTTTTTGGCGATACGCGCCTCGCGTTCACCTTTTTGAACGGTGCGGACAATACGTCGATATTCGGAAATATTAAGGCCGGTTTCATTAGCCAATTCTTGAATTTCGGTACGAATGTCTTTTACGTCGTCGCGGTGTTTTTGAATAAAGCTTTTCCAGCCTTTGCCGGTCAGCCGACCGACGCGGCGCGCCCAATTGGTTTCATATTCATTCCCCTGATATTGCTTCAGGAAATCTTCGCGGCTAACGCCGGTTTTTTGCGCATGACGCCAAAGCTGCGTTTCCAGCCCGACCAATCGCTTATTGATGGTGTAAAGCTGCTCAACCAACGCCTCGATGCGGTTATTATTGAGCGATAGGCCTTTTACCTCATCGATGATTTCGCTGCTCAGCTTGACCAAACGATTTTGTTGCGCCGTGCCCAATTCTTTGTTTTTGGCTTGTAATTCAACGCTTTGATCTTGTAAGCGGCGCAATTTTTTATAGGTCGAGGCGATGATATCGAAACTGCCAAGCACTTTTGGCTTCAATTCCATTTCCATTGCCGAGAGCGACATATTGGCTTCGGCCTCTTCATCATCTTCGTCCGGCTCGCCTTCCGCTTCACCCGACGGTGCGCCCGATGGTGGCGGTGCCGCCCCTGCTGCCGAGCGGTCAATCTTCTTGGCTTCCGGCCCCGCAAAAGTGGCATCAGGGTCAATAATATCGCGCAGTAGCACTTTGCCTTCGTTCAACTCATCGCGCCAAATGATAATCGCCTGAAAGGTCAGCGGGCTTTCACACAGACCCGCAATCATGGTTTCGCGGCCGGCTTCTATGCGTTTGGCAATGGCAATTTCACCTTCGCGCGACAGCAATTCGACCGAACCCATTTCGCGCAAATACATGCGCACCGGATCATCTGTGCGGTCGCCTGTGCCGGTCGTCTTGGCAGTTTTGGCGACAGCCGTGGTTTTGTCGTCGCCATTGGCGACCGGTGCGGGCGCGTCTTCGCCATCGTCATTATCGGCGTCATTGTCGTCATTTTCGACAACCGTGATGCCCATTTCTGACAGCATTGACATGATGTCTTCGATTTGTTCGGACGAAAATTCTTCCGAAGGCAAAACCTTGTTCAACGCGTCATAGGTCACAAAGCCGGTTGCTTTGGCGGCCTTAATCATGCGCTTCACATCGCGATTATTCATGTCGATAAGCGGGCTATCGCCGGTTTCGACCTCTTGCACTTTTGCAGTTGCTTTTTTCTTCGCCATTTGTGTCTCCGTGACCCCTCTCACGTTTATCTCAGACGGCGCTGCTAGTCTGGCGTTCCAGTGCCGCAATCTCATTTTTTATCGCCATTAGGCGTTCCAGCGCATCTTGGGAATTGCCCGCCTCGCGCATTAATTCATTTTCAAGTTCTTCTTCCGCCTGCTGCTGTTCGGCCGCTAATGTCTGTAATTTATGGTGTAATTGCGTAACTTCAAGCCAGCCTGTCAAAACATCGTCAAACTCTGCATCTAATCGTGCAAAACTCAGTCGACGCGCCTCTGACATGTTGCCCAAGCGCGCGCAGACATCTTGCTTTCCTCGGCCCATCAAATGCCCTGTAAGCCCTTGATTGTCAAGCCCTTCAGCCGATGCATCGGTCGCCTCCAACGCGTCAAAATAATCGATAATATCGAAGCGCAACGCGTCCAAAACGTTACTTTTCAGGCTT
>JAKMCZ010000274.1 GCA_022428185.1 Alphaproteobacteria bacterium
GGAACATACAGATGCCGCGCGGAAGATGATGGAGAATGCGGGGATTCCTGTTGTCGAGGTGATGGACATTGACGGCCCAAGTGTGGCGGCCCGCGTAGGCATCTCACATGTGGCGGCAGGTCGCGCCATGGCCGAAGAAATCCTTGCCCGTGGCTATCGCAAAATTGGGTATCTGGGTTCTAGCTCTTTGCGCGATTTTCGGTCGCAAAAGCGGCAGCAGGGCTTTGAGGATGCGCTGAAGGAGGCGGGTCTCTCCTTGGCGGATAAGATTTTTTATGCAGGCCCCTCGGGTTTTGGCACAGGCCGCGCGATGACCGAAGATTTGCTAAGCCGCAGCCCTGATCTTGATTTCCTCTATTATAATACGGATATGAACGCGGCGGGCGGCCTGCTTTATCTGTTGGAAAAGGGGTATGATATTCCCAATCAAATTGGCATTGCGGGGTTCAATTCTTTTGCCATTTTGGACGGGCTGCCCTTGCGCATTGCCACGATGGACAGTCGCCGCGCAGATATTGGACGTGAGGCGGCCAAAATCATTGCAGGGCGCGCGCTTTCGGGGGCCGATATCGGATTGTCGCCAGAATTCTTGGCGGGTGACACCGTGCGTCAGCGCGGCTGACCCGCCTCAGCATTCAGGCAGATTGACGGCCAAGCCCCCAAGCGAAGTTTCTTTATATTTCAGGTTCATATCATGGCCCGTTTGCCGCATGGCTTCGATACAATTATCAAGCGGCATGAAATGGGTGCCATCGCCCCGCAGCGCCAATGAAGCGGCCGATACAGCCTTGATCGCACCGAGGCCGTTGCGTTCGATGCAGGGCACCTGAACCAATCCTGCCACGGGGTCACAGGTCATGCCTAAGTGATGTTCAAGCGCGATTTCAGCAGCGTTTTCAATCTGTTCGTTGGTGCCGCCAAGTGCCGCGCAAAGCCCCGCTGCGGCCATGGCTGCGGCTGATCCGACCTCGCCCTGACAGCCAACTTCGGCCCCAGAGATCGAGGCATTATGCTTGATCAACCCGCCAATTGCCGCCGCGACCATCAAGAAATCCAACCCGCCCTTTGCGGTCGCGCCGATGCAATGGGTTAGATAATAATGCAAAACTGCTGGAACCACGCCTGCCGCCCCATTGGTGGGGGCGGTAACCACTCGGCCCCCTGCCGCGTTTTCTTCGTTCACGGCCATTGCATAGACCGAAAGCCAATCGTTGATTGTATGAGGTTGGGTGATGTTGCGCCCCGCCTCGGCCTGTAACTGATCATGGATCGCCTTTGCCCGGCGCTTGACCCGCAAACCGCCGGGCAATTCACCCTCCATCCGCAAGCCGCGCTCAATGCAGGACAGCATCGCATCTCGGATTGCCTCAAGGCGCTTTTGCACCTCGGCGCGCGGCGCGCCGTGGCATTCATTCTCCCATTTCATGTGCGCAATAGATTTCTGCGCCTTTGCCCCCATGATCAACATTTCTTCAGCTGTGCCAAAGGGATAGGGGTATCCTGCATCCGCCTTTTGGGCGGCGAGTGAATTCTTGTGGGTGGCTTTGGCCGCTTGTAATTCTTTCGCGGTCATTACGAAACCGCCACCGATGGAGTAAAAGACTTCCTCCATATAGAGCGCCCCGTTGGCGTCATAAGCGCGGAGGATCATACCATTGGCATGCCCCACTAGGGCGGGGCCATAGTCAAAGATGATATCTTCCTCTGGGTTGAGGCGCAGTTGCGGCAGCCCGTCAGGGGTAACATGCCCTGCTGATTTGATCGCTGCAATGGCGCTATCCGCCTGGTCTGGGTCAAGTTTATCGGGGCGAAACCCAGCAAGGCCCAAAATTACAGCGCGGTCAGTGGCGTGACCTTTGCCAGTAAAGGCAAGCGATCCGTGCAAATGACATGACAAGGCCGCCACCTCGCCGGCGCCGGGCTCTCGAGTGCCATGGCGCAGGCGGTCGAGAAATTGCGCGGCGGCATTCATTGGCCCAATCGTATGGGAGGAGGAGGGGCCAATCCCAATTTTGAAAATATCAAAAACTGACAGAAACATAATGCAATTGCCCCGATCTGCGCTGCGCCTTGGGTCAAGATATGCGATTTTTTCTGATTTCTATGGTGATAAATCCGACTCGTTTCTCACG
>JAKMCZ010000277.1 GCA_022428185.1 Alphaproteobacteria bacterium
TTGTTCCAACACATCGGCCGTGCGCAATAATTCTTCTTCACCAAACGCCTTGCCGATCAGTTGCAGACCAAGCGGCAGCCCGCTTGCGTCCAAACCGGCGGGCACTGAAATGCCCGGCAGTCCGGCCAGATTGACGGTTACGGTGAACACATCGTTCAGATACATTTCCAACGGGTCTTGCGTGTCTTTATCGATTTCAAACGCCGCTGAGGGTGTGGTCGGCGTCAATAGCACATCGCATTTTTCATACGCCTTGGTGAAATCTTCGGCAATCAGACGACGCACTTTCAGGGCTTTGACGTAATAAGCGTCATAATAACCGGCTGACAACGCATAAGTGCCAATCATCACGCGCCGCTTCACTTCATCGCCGAAACCCGCACCACGGGTTTGCGCATACATATCGTCAATATCGCTTCCTTTTTGCCGCGCGCCATAACGCACCCCGTCATAGCGCGCCAAATTGGAAGACGCTTCAGCAGGTGCGATAATGTAATAGGCAGGCAGCGCATATTTAGTGTGCGGCAGGGAGACATCGACAATCTCAGCTCCCGCCGCTTTCAGCCAATCAATGCCTTGTTGCCAAAGCTTTTCAATTTCGGCGGGCATATTATCAACGCGATATTCTTGCGGAATACCGACGCGCAAGCCCTTAATGTCGCCGGTCAGTGCCGCCTCATAATCGGGCACGTCGCGCTCAACGCTGGTTGTGTCGCGCACATCAAAAGAGGCCATGCTTTTCAGCATAATCGCCGCGTCGCGCACGGTGTGGGTAATCGGCCCGGCCTGGTCGAGCGACGACGCAAAGGCGACAATGCCCCAGCGCGAGCAGCGGCCATAGGTCGGTTTTAACCCGACCGTTCCGGTAAAGGCGGCGGGCTGACGAATAGAGCCACCGGTATCGGTGGCGGTTGCTGCCACGCCCAAACGCGCCGCCACGGCAGCCGAAGAGCCGCCCGACGACCCACCCGGCACAAGCTTGGTGCCATTGGCCTCCCACGGATTGACCACAGGGCCGAAGCGCGAGGTTTCATTAGACGACCCCATCGCAAACTCATCATTATTCAGCTTGCCGAGCATCACCGCGCCATCTGACCAAAGGTTTTCGGTCACGCGGCTTTCATAAGGCGGGATAAACTCACCCAGAATATTTGAGCAAGCCGTGGTGCGCACGTCTTTGGTGCAAAATAAATCCTTCACCCCAATCGGCAGCCCTTCAAGCGGACGCGCTTCATTGGCGGCAATGTTCTTATCGCTTTGCGCCGCCATTTCCAGCGCTTTCTCAGGGGTTTCAAGCACATAGGCGTTGAGCGCGGTCGATGCGGAAACGCGGTCAATATGCGCTTGCGTCAATTCAACAGCGGAAAATTCTTTCTTGGCTAACCCATCGCGCGCGCTAGCCAGTGTAAATTCGGTCAAATCACTCATTATTCGACCACCTTCGGCACAGCGAAATATTCGTCATCTTTTTCCGGTGCATTAGCCAGCACGTCATCGGCATAGCCGCCATCTGAAACCACGTCTTCGCGGCCACGGATTTTATTCTCCACCGCGCTGGTAAGCGGTTTGACACCGTCCGTATCAACTTCACTCAACTGTTCCACAAAGCCCAAAATGGCGCTCAGCTCTTTTGCCAGCGCCGGCAGTTTGCTTTCACTTACCCCGATACGGGCCAAGTCGGCGATGCGCTGCACCATTTTTTCATCTACTGACATATTCGACGCCTTTTCTTGGAAGTCGGCGGGAAACTAGCAAAGCCGATGCGCGCGCGCAAGCAGAGGAAAGAGCGCAGTATGACTTTCGTCAAAAGCCATGCTATTCAAAGCGTCATGCAGATGGCCGAGACACCGAGCGAGCTTTTGAACATGCTGAAAAGCGGCCAGCGCCTGATGGGGCTGGACTTGGGCAGTAAAACCATCGGCATGGCGATTGGCGACACCAATCATAAAATCGCCTCGCCTTTTGACACGATAAGACGCAAAAAATTCGGCCCCGATGCGGCACTGCTGGCCGACACGCTACGTAACGAAAACATTGGCGGTCTGGTTATCGGCCTGCCGCTC
>JAKMCZ010000282.1 GCA_022428185.1 Alphaproteobacteria bacterium
CTTACAGTGTTGAGTTTCCCGATGGCGCTAAAACTTTCACAATTAAAAGTGAAGCGACGGTAACAATGGGCGAATATAGTCTGGGTGATGAGCGAGCATTGGTTTCGATTGCGCGCGCGACTGAAGAAAATATCGACCAATTTCTCTCGCAATTGATTGAACAATGACCTCCCTTCCGAATTTAAATATCGCGATTCCCACCGCACTTGTTTTTGCAACAATCTTGTTAGGCTGCGCGACAAATATGCCTGCTAAAGAAACAAAGTTCGACTGCGGGGAGGCTCGAAGTGAGCTAGCTGAGAAACGCAAATATCTCGAGCAAGCCAAGAAAGATGAAAAGGAGCAGGAAAAGAAAGCGGCAGAAGCTAGCGCTGGTAAAATAGGCAGCACAATTGCTTGGGCGTTGGTCGGCGGTGACCCGACAACTTTTACTGCGGCTCAGATGAATACTAGTGGAGATGTCACTAAATCCGAGATTATCGACTTAATTCTGGAAATTAGGTCTAAATGCAGTTCTAGCCCCTAAGCTTCGCGTCAGCCTCCACCCAATCGACTGTGCCTTTTTCGGCGATGAAAATCAATTCGGCGGGGCGCGTGTCGGCGGCGGTTAGCGAATAACGTGAGCCGACCAATTGCAGCCTGTGTGTGCCGGTGTGACCTTTGGCGCGCGCCAGAGGTAGCGTATCCAAAAGCGCGGTCAGCTTGTCGATGTCGAGCGGCGTGTCGGCGGTCAGGGTAAAGCTGTCGAACAAATCATCGGCAAATAGCGGCGCATCGGCCGCCGTGTCGGGCAGGGCAGAGGGCGCGCCCGACAACATATCCGCCAGCACCGCATCATCGGGTTCAGCAATCGGCGCATCGGTTTGCTCACCAATCAGGCCAAACGCGGCTGCGCCGTCATCATCGGTCAGGTCGGTCTTGGTGAGCAGACAGAAATCAGCCTGTGCGATTTGGCGTTGCACCAGCTTGCCGGTGAATTTGTCAGTTTGCCGCTCGGCGATGGTTTCTGCGTCAATGGCAAGATAAATACCCGCCAATTGCAACCCGCTTACGCCAAAGCCCAGATAAGCCAGCTTAGCCGGTTCGCCCGCGCCGCTGGCCTCAACCAGCACATGGTCGGGTGGCGTGTCGAGCGCAGCCAGCTCTTGTAATTGCTTCAGCGCATCATCTTGCAACTGGCAACACGCGCAGCCATTAGCCAGTGATATGGTGTCGCCATTATGCGCGGCAATCAGGCCGGCATCGATATTTATCGCGCCGAAATCATTGACCAGCACAGTCAGGCGTTTGCCGTGCCCGCCTTCGAGCAGCCGATTGATAAGCGTGGTTTTGCCCGCGCCCAAATAGCCGCCCAGAATAGTAAGCGGAAGCGTCATTTTTCGATTTTCTGCGGCGCGCCGCCAAATACCGTTCCCCAAATGCCGATATCCTTCAGCCCTTGTGCGCCGACTTCAAACGGGTCGTCCTCCAGCACGGTAAAATCGGCGCGCTTACCGGCGCGCAAAGTTCCGACCTCGTTTTCCAAGCCCAGCACATAGGCCGCGTCGATGGTGATGGCGCGCAGGGCGTCTTCCAGCGGCACGATTTCATGCGTGCCGACAATCTCACCCGCCTCGTTTTCTCGCGTCGCCGCCACCCATGCCGAATTGAGCGGCAAGGCGGGGGCCATTGTGTAATCGGAATGAAGTGCAAAAGTGACATTATGGCGCTTCAATGTGCCGAGCCGCGCCATATTATGCGCGCGCTCCGTGCCGATGCCGTCTTGCGCGTAAATCGCGCTAAGCTCGTGCAGGTAATAGACATTGACCGACGCAATCGCGCCCAAATCAGCCATGCGGCGGACCTGTTCAGGAGTGGACAGGCCAAAATGTTCAATCGTCCAGCGATGATTAAAGCGCGGCTTCTCAGCCTGCAATTTTTCCAGCGTATCAAGCGCCAGTTCCAGCCCCATATCACCGGTGCAATGCACATGCACTTTGAAGCCCTTATTCCAAAACAAGCGCGCGGCCTCTTCAAAACGCTCGGGCACCATTAGCCACTCGCCCTCATGTCCGTCGAGATAGCCCGGCGCGCCGACCATCATAAGCTGCGAGAAAAACGCGCCGTCGGTAAACAGCTTGGCGTGATCGGTAAAAAACAAATTTTCAGTGTTGAGCTTGGGGTAGTCTTCTACTTCGCCGAGCACGCGTTCAAAATCGCCATCATGCGCCAGTGCCAGCACATTGGGCGTGTAATGCACCCGAAACGGAGTGCTGTCAGGCGTGAAAACCATTTGCGCTGCCTGCCATTCAAGGTCGAAATTGAAAATGCCGATGCCCATATCGCCGACAGTGGTGTGCCCGCCAAAATGCGTCACCTGCTTTAGCCGTTCCATGCCGAGGCCGAAAACCTCAGGCGACATGATGATGGCGTTAAGCGCATTAATCGCAACGCGCAAACCGTTCTCATAAAACACACCGCCTTCAAGGTCGACTTGCGGATGCCCGCCAATCTCATCGGTGTTGAGCTCAAAATGCTCAATCGCCGCGCTGTTCATAATCACTTCATGGAAAGAGCGATGCCAAACAATGACCGGTCGGTCGGGGCAAGCTGCGTCCAGCTCTTTACGTGTTACCGAGCCATGCCAGTTGCGGTGATAGCCCCAAGTGAAGAAGGGCGCGCTGTCGCCCGTATCGGCAAGCTCTTTGAGCCGCGCCAGATAATCATCATGGGTTTTTGTGGCCGGCACTTTTTCCCACGGCAAATCCCATTCAAGCGCTGTGATGAATTGCATCGGCAAAATAACCGCTGCCATTGACGGGTGCAGATGCGGGTCAATAAATCCGGGCAGCAGCACTTTGTCGGCAAATTGGTCGTCTATATTGTGCGGATGACGGTCTAGCCAGGGTTTTAGGCTGTCCAGTGTGCCGACCTCCAAAATCTCGCCATCGCGCACCGCAATCGCCGTGCCGTGCGGGTGTGATGGCTCCATTGTGTGAATGGCCTTCGCCGTAAAGACGGTAATGTCGGACATTTTTTTCTCCCAAGATGCTTGCATCAGTCTAGCAAAACACGGCAAGCTTGCAGCACTTAATCATTGCTTTCTAGGGGAGGATACAATGGAAGCTTCAGCAATTTTACAACCGGTTGTGGCGTTGGGTTTATGGACAGCGGTCATGATGATTTGGATGTATGCCACGCGGTTGCCGGCGATTGGCAATGCCACTATTCCGGACGAGGATATGGGTCATCCGGCGGGCATGCAAATGCTGCCCTCAGAGGTGCGGCGCATAGCTGATAATTACAATCACCTGTTCGAGCAGCCGACGCTGTTTTACGCGCTCGCGCTGACCATTGCGGTGGCCGGTCATGTCGATGCATGGGCGGTCAATCTGGCTTGGGCGTTTGTTGCCATTCGCGTGGTGCATTCGCTGGTGCAAGCAACGGCGAATGTGGTGCTCTTGCGGTTCAGCATTTTCATGGTCAGTTGGCTGGTGCTGATTGTCATGTTGGTTCGAGAAGCGCTGGTTATTTTTTAAGCCACGCAGTCTGAAAAAACAAAGGGCCTCTTTTTAGAGGCCCTTTTATTTTGGCTGGTTAAAGAGCGCGTAAATGGCGGCTGCAATCTCGCCCTCGAGCGGAAAAGACAACATGCCCATCACCGAATAACCGAGCAGGTAGGGCATTAGGTAAAACCGCGCCATGTAGAAAAACCACGCCACATAAAGCGGCACAAGCGGCGGCACTAAAAATTGCGGCGTAATCGGCTTCCAAATTTTCAGCAGCGGCTCTGTCGTTCTTACAAAGGCGCGCATAAAAAAGAAGGTTGAGTTTTCAGGCAGGAAGAAAGTCATTGCAGTGCGACCGATGAGTGTCCACATCACCACGCCCAGCGCATAATCGGTGACAATGACCCAAAGCGGAAAACCGGTGCTCATATTTTAGCTGTTCTGATCAAGAACCGTTCCGCCGCCCGGTATCCGAATGGCATCGACCATAGCTTGCGTGTCGGCATCGGGGGCTTCGGTCGCCAACGAAACCGTGACCATCGCAATCAGGCTGACCGCCATGCCGACAATACCGAAGCGCAAATGGTCAAGCCCCAAAAGCGGCGTGCCACCGGCGAAACGCACATGGTAGAGGTAATAAGAACCGGCCAAAAAGCCCAATGCCATTCCGGCCACCGCGCCTTGTCGATTGGCGCGCTTCCACCAAACGCCCAAAACAAGCGGGAAAAACAGACCTGAGCACGCGAATGAGAAAGCCCAGGCAACCGCACCCAAAATACTGGAAAGGTTTAGCGAGGCGACCAATGCGCCGCCCGCGCCTATGATGATGAGCAAAATGCGCGCCACAATCAGGCGGGTGCGTGTATCGGCCTCAGGGTCGATGATTTTGTAATACAGGTCATGGCTCAGTGCATTGGCAATGGCGAGCAGCAGCCCGTCCGCCGTTGACATGGCAGCAGCCATACCACCGGCGGCAACAAGACCGGAAATAACATAAGGCAGACCGGCAATCTCAGGCGTCGCCAGCACAACAATATCGCCGCGCATGAAAAACTCATTGATTTGCAACAGCCCGTCACCATTGCTGTCGACAATGGCGAGGAAGCCGACATTGCCCCATTTTTGAATCCAATCCAGCGTCTGCACGTCGGCGATTGATTTACCGATAATGCCGGTCGCTAAATTCGGGTCCATGATTTGCAACTTGGTGAATGTCGCCAATGCCGGGGCGGTGAAATAGAGCAAGAAGATGAATAAAAGCGACCAGACGACAGAGCGGCGCGCATCGCGGACACTTGGCGTGGTGAAGTAGCGCATCAGAATGTGCGGC
>JAKMCZ010000285.1 GCA_022428185.1 Alphaproteobacteria bacterium
CACCGTCTCGATAATCTGAGCACCGGCGCGTTTGGCGCGCGCCGACAAATCATGCATGCGGGCTTGCATGGCATCATGCACCAACAAGCGCCCCTTGTTTTTCATCTGCGCCGCCATTGCCAAAGCCTTGCCCCCGGCTCCGGCGCAAAAATCCATCACGGTTTCAAACGGCGCGGCAGCCGTTATGTGAGCCACGGCTTGTGCGCCCGCATCTTGCACCTCAACCAAGCCGTTTTGATATGCTGCGCTGGTGATGATTTGCGCTGTCCCCGAGACGCGAAACGCGCCGTCAATATGGGGGTGCAGATTGGTCTCCACACCGTCTTGGCGCAACGCCGCCTGCGCGCTCTCGCAGTCGCCCTTTAGCAAATTAACCCGCAAATCAAGCGGCGCGCGCGCTTGCATGGCGCGCAATACCGCATCGGTTTCATCGCCCAATTGCGTCTCAATATCGCCCAACAGCCAATCGGGAACAGATAAACTCGCGGCACGGTCTTCAGAAGCGTTTTGTGCCGCATGGGTCAGCGTTTTTTCATCAGCCGCCGAAATCGGTGGTGGCCCATACTGACTGCCATCGGCCAGTTGCAGAACATCATCAATCGGCATACCGGTCAGTAAATGCGTTGCCAGCATGGTCACCAAAAGCGGCTCATCGCTGCCCAGCCGCCCGGTCAGCGCCCCGTAATGCCTTAAAATGGCAAACAGCCTGTCGGAAATATCGCGACGGTCTTTCGAACCCGCATAGCGATTTTGTCGCCCCCATTTTTGCATTAGGCGGTCAGCCGGTTGACGCTCGCTCAAGGCTAGCGGCAGGAGTTCCGAAATGGTTTTGAGGCGAGCGGCGGGGCGCACTAGTTTTTACCGGACCCCGGATAATTCGGTGCTTCGCGGGTTATCGTGACATCATGGACATGACTTTCGACCAAAGAGGCCGATGTCATACGAACAAATTTGGCTCGCTGGTGCAAATCGGCAATCGTCGCCGAGCCGGTATAGCCCATCGCGGCGCGCAGACCGCCGACCAGTTGATGCACCACCTGCTCGACCGGCCCTTTGAACGGGATTTGGCCCTCAATGCCTTCCGGCACCAGCTTATGCGTCTCCGAAATATCTTGCTGAAAATAGCGGTCAGCCGAGCCGCGCGCCATTGCGCCCACAGACCCCATGCCACGATAAGCTTTATAGCTGCGCCCTTGATAGAGAAACACTTCGCCCGGACTTTCAGCCGTTCCAGCCAATAGCGACCCGACCATGACGCAGCTTGCACCCGCCGCCATCGCCTTTGCCAAATCGCCCGAATATTTAATGCCGCCATCGGCAATCACCGGAACATCGGCATTCGCGGCCGCTTCGACGGCGTCCATAATGGCGGTTAGCTGCGGCACGCCGACACCGGCGACCACCCGCGTTGTGCAAATCGAGCCCGGCCCGATACCGACTTTAATCGCGTCCGCGCCGGCATCAATCAAGGCCTGCGCGCCATCTTTAGTGGCAACATTGCCGGCCATAACCTGTATCGAATTTGACAGCGATTTGATGCGCGACACCGCCTCGCCAACCCGTTCAGAATGACCATGCGCCGTATCAACAACGACAAGGTCAACACCCGCATCAATCAACGCTTCAGTGCGGGCAAAGCCGTCATCACCAACGGTTGTCGCAGCAGCTACGCGCAAGCGACCCTGATCGTCTTTGGCCGCATTGGGGTGCAATTGCGCCTTTTCCATATCTTTGACGGTAATCAAACCGACACAATGATAGTCATCATCGACCACCAATAATTTCTCAATGCGGTGCTGGTGCAAAAGCCGCTTGGCTTCTTCTTGCCCGACCGCTTCTTGCACAGTGATGAGGTTTTCATGCGTCATCAGTTCAGACACTTTTTGCGCCGGATTAGAAGCGAAACGGACATCGCGATTGGTCAATATGCCGACCAGCTTGCCGCCCTTCTCTGTCACCGGCACGCCGGAAATATTGTTTTCGGTCATTAAATCCAATGCTTCAGAAAGCTTGGCATCGGGCGAAATGGTCAATGGATTAACCACCATACCGCTTTCAAATTTCTTCACTTTGGGAACTTCGGCATCTTGTTCATCGGGCGTTAAATTGCGGTGCAAAACGCCAATGCCTCCGGCTTGCGCCATGGCAATCGCCATTTCGCTTTCGGTCACCGTATCCATCGCCGCCGATAAAAGCGGGATACCAAGATGTATCGATTTGGTAATTTTAGTGGCGGTATCTACTTCGGTCGGCAATACGCTCGAGCTTGCTGGCTCAAGCAGCACGTCATCAAAAGTCAGGGCTTCGCGGAACATCAGTCAAATCCTCTCGCTGAGAGATGTGTTTGACGATTTCCTGTATCACCATTGTGGCGGGTTTGGCAAAGAATATCTGCATATATCGGAAAACTGCCGTTTTTGTCGCAGGTGTTAGCCCTTAAAATCGCGCGCAATGACATAGAGTTCGACTGATTCCTTACGACTCGATTTCGGCTTCATATGCATCACATTGCCGAAACGGCTTTTCAAATCATTCAAAAGCGTGCCCGATGTGCCACCCTGAAACACTTTGGCGCAAAACGCCCCGCCCGGTTTCAACGCTTCAAAAGCAAACCAAGCGGAAGCTTCCGCCAGTGCCATGGTTCGTAAATGGTCGGTCTGGCGATGACCGGTCAGCGGCGCGGCCATATCAGACATGACGATATCGGCGCGGCGTCCAGCCAGCTCGCGCACCAATTCAGGCGCTTTATCATCGAGAAAATCGAGCTTCAAAAAGGACACACCGGCAATCGGTTCCATATCCTGAATATCAATCGCAGCGACAAACCCTTTATCGGTTTTTGCGCCAAGTCGTTGCGCCGCCACTTGCGCCCAACCGCCCGGCGCGCTGCCCAAATCAATCGCACAGCCGCCCGGTTTGAAAAACTTAAAACGGTCGTCCATTTCAAGAATTTTATAGGCGGCGCGCGACCGATAGCCGTCTTTCTTCGCCGCCGCGACATAGGGATCGTTTAATTGCCGTTCGAGCCAGCGGGTCGATGATAATTTTCGTCCCCGCGCCGTTTTCACGCGCTCGCGCATGCGGTCACCACGACGCTGCCCATCGCCGACCCCGACGCCGGTTTTGCCTGAACCTGATTTACCCGATTTCTTGCTCATTTACTTGGCCCGCCAGAACGCCCACGCTGCTGATTATTCACCGCTTTATTTGTTCTGCGGCGACCGCGTCGCCGATTGTCGCTGCGTATCATGCGCATCAACAAGCCTTCGCGTAGCCCCCTATCAGCAACCGAAAACTTGTCGACCGGCCAGCGCAGATAAATCGCTTCCAAGACCGCACAACCGGCAAGCACCAAATCGGCGCGCTGTTTGCCGATGCATGGATTTTCACCAAGCTGCTCTCGGCTCAATTGGCGTAAATCACCAATCACGCCGGTAATGTCTTGCGAGGAAATCGTGCAGCCATCGACAACATTGCGGTCATATTTTGCCAGCCCCAATTGCACCGCCGCCAGCGTTGTCACGGTTCCTGATGTGCCGATAATTTGCAGGCGGCTCATATCAGTGATGTCGGTTTGGCGGTCCATAAAGTTTTTCAGCCGCATCTCCGACTCCGCCAGCATGCCCGCATAGCCATGCTCGTGAGGGCCTTCACCGGCATGACGCTCGGCCAAGCGCACAACGCCGAGCGGCAGACTGTCGCTATCGACCAATTTGAAAAATCCATTGGGCTGCTTTGTCGAGCGGCTGACTTCCGTCGAGCCGCCGCCAATATCGAATAAAATAATGTCATCGACGTCGGGATTAAATAACGACCCGCAGCCAATCGCTGCCAATTCCGCCTCGGCCTTGCCGTCAATAATCTCAAGACGCAGACCGGTTTCGCGTTTTACCCGTTGGATAAATTCCGGCCCGTTATCGGCATCACGACACGCCTCAGTCGCCACGCAGCGTATACGGCCGATTTTAGCACGGCGAATTTTTGACGCGCATATCCGCAAAGCGGCAATCGTGCGCTCCATCGCTTGTTCCGAAAGCTTGCCCGAACGCTCCAGCCCCTCGCCCAGTCGCACGATGCGCGAAAACCCATCGCGCACCAAAAACCCGCCACCGCCGTCATGCTCAACAATCAGCAGGCGGCAATTATTGGTGCCGAGATCCAGCGCGGCGTAAAATCGACGATTTGTATTTTTGCGGCGACCGGCGTTTTTGGATTTGGATGGCCGACCCCTATTCGGGGCAGCAGACGCATTTGGCGCAGAACGTGACTCTTCAGACATAATTTTCTCCAGCCGACGAATCGGAGCGGACAAGCCGTTGGTCAAAAAATAGCAATGACACGAAAAAACGCAAACAGTTAAAAAACATATGATTTCTTTCCCCGAATTTGGTTAAATCCCCGTCAATAAACAGCGGAGGGGATTTTGAAGAACGCTGACGCACATAAACCGTTAGACGCGGCACTCGCCGCCTCTGTTCTGCCGTATCTCGGTGGGCGCAGTTTTGAAACGGCGTTTGCCGATTTCGAGCGCGACGGATACATCGTGTTTGAAAATCTTCTATCCGACACCGACATTGCGCGCGTGCGCGATGCGCTCAAACCCTATTTCGATTTACAAAGACCGGGCCGCAATGATTTTGAAGGCCTGAAATCAAACCGCGAATATGCGCTGCTGTCGAAAGGCGATGTTTTTGCCGAGCTGGCAATTCATCCGCTGGCCTTGGCCTTCGCCGAATATGACATGGGTAAAAGCTGCATTTTATCGGCTTTCTTAGCCATTCAACTGCACCCGGGTGAAACCGTGCAGCCCTGGCATTGCGATGATGACCATTGCCGTTTAGGGCGACCGCGCCCGCCGTTTCAGTTGAGTGCATTTTGGACGATTGACGAAACCACGGAAGAAAACGGTGCCACTGAAGTCATTCCCGGCAGTCATTTATGGGACCAGACAATGGGCAATGACTTGCTCAACAGCAATGCGTTCGAGCAGCGCGAGATTGGTGATATCAATATCGACCCCGCGCCGCGCGCCGATGCGATAAAGGTCACCATGCCCGCCGGTTCTTTAATGCTGGCGAAAGGCACGCTTTACCATCGCGGCGGAGCCAATAAATCGGACAGCACGCGGCTTATCCTAACGCCGCAATACAGCCCCGGCTGGGTGCGCCCGTTGGAAAACATGATTTTATCGACTCCGCCCGAAATCGCTGCTGATTTACCGCAGCGCGCGCGCGAGCTTATCGGTTATTCGATTCACCCGCCCTTTATGGGCTATGCAGACGGAGAACATCCGAAAAAGACATTAGACCGGCAAATGGCCGGAAAATAGGAGTGTAAAATGTCAGATATGAAAACAGAAACAGTATTGCTGCACGCCGGTTGGCGAGCTGATGAAACGACCGGCTCAGTGGCTGTGCCGATTCACCAAACCACCAGCTATCAGTTCGACAGCACCGAACACGCAGCCAGCCTGTTCGCCCTCTCGGAATTGGGCAATATCTATACCCGCATCATGAACCCGACCAATGATGTGCTTGAGCAGCGCATCACTGCTTTGGAAGGCGGCGCCGCGTCGCTGGCCGTCGCTTCGGGGCAAACCGCCTCGACCATGGCAATTCAAAATATCGCCCGCGCCGGTGACAACATTGTGTCTTCGACCAATCTTTATGGCGGCACATGGAACCTGTTTGCCAATACGATGAAAGATATGGGCATTGAGGTGCGCTTTGTTGACCCTGCTGATCCGCAAAATTTTGCCAATGCGATTGACAACAAAACCCGTGCTTTTTATGCCGAAACCTTGCCCAATCCGAAGCTCGAAGTTTTTCCGATTCAAGCCGTTGCCGATATCGGGCGCGCGCACGGTATTCCGCTGATTGTGGATAATACGGCAGCGCCGATATTGTGCCGTCCGTTTGACCACGGCGCAGCGATTATCGTTTATTCAGCGACCAAATATATTGGCGGGCACGGCACCTCGGTTGGCGGTCTGATTGTCGATAGCGGCAATTTTGACTGGGAAGCTGCGGGCGCAGAACGTCAACCGCTGCTAAACTCGCCCGACCCGTCTTATCACGGCGCGGTGTGGGTTGAGGCCGTCAAACCACTTGGCCCGATAGCCTATATTTTAAAAGCGCGCACCACTTTGCTGCGCGATTTGGGTGGTGCCATGTCACCGATGAACGCCTTCCAATTCTTGCAAGGCATGGAAACATTGGCCTTACGCATGCGCGCCCATTGTGAAAATGCAACAGCGGTTGCCGCTTGGTTGTCGAAACAAAAAGGCGTTACCAAAGTCATTCACCCATCATTGATGGAAGGCGAGGCCAAAACGCGTGCCGATGCCGTGATGAATGGCGGCTATGGCGCGCTGATGGGTTTTGAACTGGAAGGCGGCGTAGAGGCCGGTAAGAAGTTCATCGACAATCTTGAATTGCTGTATCATGTCGCCAATATCGGCGATGCCCGCTCGCTCGCCATTCACCCGGCCAGCACCACGCACAGTCAATTATCGGAAGAAGACCAAGCCGCATCAGGTGTAACGCCCGGCTATGTGCGCCTGTCTATCGGTATTGAGCATGTTGACGATATTATCGGAGACATTGAGCAAGCTCTCAATAAAGTGTAGAAAAATTAAGTTTAGGTGAATATATTTCACGTCTTGAACAGTGATGCCAACATTGCTAAAACACGGCATGGGAAAGCTTGTAGAAATTTTTTTGAAAATGCTGCCAGTGTGGTTCGGAATTGGTTTTCTTGGCCCGGTTTTGGCAGAGATATATCTGCGAACCCCGCTGCACAATCTTGTATCAGTGCAAACGACATCTGAACAAGTTTACGGGGTCTGCATGGTATTTGGCGGGCTATATGGGCTATTCGCCTTTCGATTTGGGAGATGGGTATGAGTAAAGCAATTGCACAATATGATGTCAGCGGTCTCAGCGAGGCCGAATTGACAAAAATGGAGCGCGAAATTGCGCGTAAATATATGGGCAAGCTGTCGATACCGATGGTGCTGTGGCCGATTTTGAATTTGACCTGCTGGTTGGCACTTTGGCCGCTCGTGTTCACGGGCATCATACCCCTCTGGCTTGGCTTCATTATCGCGACGGTCAATGTCACGCTCAGCTATTTGCCGAGCCATGAAGCGCAACACGATATTTATGCACGCCCGGGCGAAAAACTGCGCTGGCTCAATGAAGCCATTGGGCATTTGTCGCTTATCCCCCTTGCTTATGGCTATCGTATTTTACGCCTGACCCATTTGGAGCATCACAAAAACACCAACACGCCGGAGCTTGATCCCGACCATGTATTCAATTTTGGCGGCTCTTTTTGGCAAACCTTCAAATTGAATATTGCTTCTTTTCAGCCGGGTTCCGAAGCGTCTGCATCTTACGCAGCGTGTCTGGAACGCTTGGGCACCCCCGAAGCCAAACGCGCTTATCTCGAACAAATCGGTATTCTTTTGATGCATCTGGGCATTTTGTTTGCTTGTGCCTTTAACGGTTACGCGCTGGAAGCACTGTTGCTGTGGTGGCTGCCGCTGAAATTGGCCGCGACCTATATTCGTATTTATCTGTCTTGGTTGCCGCATTATCCGGGCCATGAAACCGGGCGTTATAAAGACACACGCGGCTTTAGGAGCTGGCTTGGTGTATGGAGTTCTTTGGGCATGACGGCACATATTGTGCACCATCTGCACCCGCGTATTCCGCTTGATAAAACCCCCGCCGCTTTGCGCGAAATGTATCCAATATTGGAAGCGCGCAATTGCGATATTTTGGCACGCGACCACGCGCATTAAAATATCGGATTGCTTGCTAATCGCTTGCCAATCACTTGTAAGTCGCTTCCAAATAGGCCAACATTAGGCAAGTTTGGGAGGACGAAATGAGTTTAGCAGATACAAAAACACAAATTCCCGCCGAGGGTTTTGATATGGCGCGTCCAGAGCTTTATGCCAGCGAAGATGTGCTGGAAACCTTCAAGATTTTGCGCCAAGAAGACCCGATTCATTTTTCTGAAAATGAGCATTTCGGAAAAATGTGGCATGTGACCCGCTATAAGGATTGCGTTGCCATTGATACCGACCATAAGCGGTTTTCGTCCTCCGACCAGTTTGGTGGCATTCAGATTGATGACGATATTGTCGCCGCGCCGACCGGCGAAGGCACAATTTCGGCCTTTATCACCAAAGACCAGCCGCACCACGCGCCCATTCGCAAATCGGTGCAGCCGATTGCTTCGCCGCCGGCGCTGGACAGCTTTAAGGATTTGATTTGGCAGCGCACGGAAAACGTGCTGGACAGCCTGCCCGAAGGCGAGACCTTTAATTGGGTAGACGATGTATCGATTGAATTGACCACGCAAATGCTGGCGACCCTATTTGACTTTCCATTTGAAGACCGTCACTTGCTGACTTTCTGGTCCGATATGACGACCGCGATGGAAGGATCAGACCAATTCCCCGGACAGGAAAAACGCCTGCAAAGCCTGATGGAATGTTTGGAATATTTCACCAAATTGCGTGAAACCCGCGCTAATGGCGCGCCCAGTTTTGACCTTGTGTCGATGATGGCGCGCGACCCAAACACCAAAGATATGGACGCGATGAACTTTCTCGGCAATCTGATGTTGTTGATTGTCGGCGGCAATGACACGACGCGCAATTCCATGTCAGCCAGCATTAATGCTTGGAACCGCTTCCCCGATGAATTCGCCAAACTGCGCCAAGACCCGTCTCTGGTTGATAAAATGGTCGCTGAGGTTATTCGTTGGCAGACGCCGCTTTCCCATATGCGCCGCACCGCGCTGGAAGATGTCGAAATGCATGGCAAAACCATCAAAAAGGGCGACAAAGTCGTCATGTGGTATTATTCGGGTAATCATGATGAAGAGGTGTTTGAAAACCCGCGCACGATTAACTTTGAGCGTAAAAATGTAAACAATCACCTGTCTTTTGGCTTTGGTATTCATCGCTGCATGGGCCTACGCGTCGCTGAACTGCAATTGCGGGTTTTGTGGCAGCAAATTCTTGAAAAGTTCGAGAAAATCGAACTGGTTGAAGAGCCGACACGCATGAAATCAAATTTCGTCAACGGCTATATTGATATGAAAGTTCAAGTCACACGCCGTTAGCAGGAGTTCTCGTGTCAGATAAAATCCGTTGGGGCGTGCTCGCCACCGGCAATATTGCCGGTCAATTTGCTGCTGACTTAAAACACAGTCATAGCGGTGTTTTGGTCGCCGCTGCCAGCCGCGATATCACCAAAGCCGAAGCCTTTTGTGCCGAACATGGCGGCGAAGCGGTCGGTGACTATGACGCGCTTCTGGCGCGCAATGATGTTGACGCAATCTATATCGCCACCCCGCATGACAGCCATATTGAATGGGCGCATAAATGCATGGCAGCCGGCAAAGCCACATTGTGCGAAAAACCGCTCGGCTTAAATCAGGGTGAGGTGCTGAACCTTTATGGCACCGCCGCGCGGCGCAAGGTTTTGTTGGTCGAGGCGCTGATGTATCTGATGCATCCGCGCATGCATCTCGCCAAGCAATTGATTGATGATGGCGCGATTGGCAAAGTCACCGGCTTTTCGTCAGATTTCGGTTTTGCCTTTCCTTTTACGCCTGACCATCGGCTTTACAATATTGAGCGCGCCGGTGGCGGCATTCTCGATATCGGCATTTATCCGTTGACCGCAGCGCGGTTTCTCATCGGCGAGCCAAAAAACCTTTCAGGCGAGGCGCGACTTGCCCCATCGGGTGCTGATGCTGAGGCCAAGGCGACATTAGCCTATGATGATTTCGACGCGCATCTTCATTGTTCGATTGATACCGAGCTTGAATGGCACATCACCGTCAACGGCGATAAAGGCAGGCTGAAAATCAGCCAACCCTGGCACCCGGGGCCGGAGAACAATCAGATTGTCGTTACCGATTTGGACGGCAATGAGACTGTCCACCAAAGCGATGATGACCGACCGCTTTATGCCGTCGAAGCCGACCATATGGGTGATTTGATTAGAGGCGGTGCGCTCAGTTCCGATCTCGTTACGCCTGATTTTTCCATCAATACCGCCTATTGGCTCGACCGTTGGCGCGACGCAGGCAAAGTGGTTTATTCCGCCGATAGTCTCGGAAAAACGGGTTTTCACGGGAGCCCCCTGAAGCATGGCGCGAATGGCAGCGTGCCGCAAATCGCGCTGGACGGGCTCGACAAGCCGGTCTCAAAACTGGTGCTCGGCACTGACAATCAAATCGATGCGCCGACAATGGCGGCGATGGGTGATGCGTTTTTTGAAGGCGGTGGCAATTGCTTCGACACGGCCTTTATTTACTCCGACGGGCGGTCAGAAGCCCTGCTCGGCGAATGGATTGAGGCGCGTGGTGTGCGCGACGAACTGGTTGTCTTGAGCAAGGGCGCGCACCCTCCCGAATGTTCACCCGATGCGGTCGCAAAGCAACTTGACCAATCGCTGCAACGTCTGCGCACCGATTATCTCGATCTTTATTGCTTGCATCGCGATGACCCGAATGTGCCGGTGTCGGAATGGGTCGATGCGTTGAACCGCGAGGTCAGCGCCGGAAGAATAAAACTGTTTGGCGGCTCCAACTGGACAGCGGAACGAATTGATGAAGCAAATCGCTATGCTGAAGAAAATGGCCTGCAGGGTTTTTCGCTGCTCAGTAATAATTTCTCGCTGGCGCGCATGGAAGATCCGGTTTGGCCGGGTTGCTTGGCAAGCTCAACCGATGCATTTCGCGATTGGCACGATAACCACAACTTCCCGCTCCTGCCCTGGTCGGCACAAGCGCGCGGCTTTTTCTTGGATTGGGAAGCCGATGGGCTGGCGGCGACGCGGCATGGGGCGGACCCAACCGATGACGAAATGCAGCGCGTTTGGGGTTCAGCCGAAAATCTTGAGCGACGGCGACGGGCTTTTGGACTGGCAGATAAATTAGGTGTTAGCGCCATTCAAATCGCGCTGGCCTATGTCGTCAATCAGCCCTTCCCGTGCTGTGCGCTGGTCGGCCCGCGCAATCCGATGCAATTGCAAGACAGCCTTGATGCGGCGCAAATACCCCTGACGCAAGAGCAGGTGAAACACCTCGATTTGCGCGATTAAGCGCGCAAAAGACGCGCCGCAAAACGCAACCATCGATTGTTGAGCGCGAGCAGTAATAGGTCAAAACGTTTTGGTGTCAGCGCACCCGCCGACATGATTTGCACCGTTTTCAACCGCAGCGACATAATCATCTCTTCGCGCATTTTCATCGCCACCGGCGTTTCTTGTCGCTTGCCCATGGTTTTCGCCGCCATATCCAAAGCCGCATTGCAGACGCGCTTGCCGAGCCAATGGCCTCGAATGTCGGCCAGCGTGGTATTGGCATGATAGGGTTTAATGTTTTCAGGCTTCGTGAGGGTGAGACCCAGCGCAGCCAGTTGTGCATCTTGCATAATCACATAGGACGCTTCGCGCATTGGTTGAGAGTTACGCCCACTTCCGGCGGGTAGCGAAACCCGCACTGTTTCGCGGATATCAGCACAAGAGGCGGCGAATAGAATTTCGAAATCACCCGGCTCCACGTCCCAGTCATCTTGGGTCACGTCGAAATAAGCAAAGGCGCGCTTATCCAAAGTGAAATTTACCTCACGCGCCTCACCGGCTTGTAAGCTGATTTTTTGAAATGCTTTCAACTCGCGGTCGGGCCGATAGACGGTCGCCTCAACATCGCGCACATAAAGCTGAACCACTTCAGCCCCCGCACAGTCACCGATATTTTTGACCGTCACAGCCACCTCAATGCTCTCACTGTCGGCCGCCCAGTCGCGCAGCAGCTTGGCATCGCTATAGCTGAATTGCGTGTAGCTCAGCCCATGACCGAACGGAAACAGCACGGCGACATCATGGCTGGTGAAATGGCGATAACCGATATTCAGCCCTTCGCGATAAACCAGTTGGCGTTTGTGATTGGCGAAATTTTCTTGCGCCGGACAATCGTCGAGCGCGAGCGGAAAGGTCTCTGCAAGCTTACCGCTCGGGGTGACATCGCCATACAGCAAATCAACCAATGCGTGTGCGCCTGCTTGACCGGCCAAATATATTTCAAGCACGGCGGACACATTTGCCAGCCACGGCATCTCAATCGGTGCGCCGTTGGCCAAAACCACAACGCAATTATCATTTGCCGCCGCAACGGCTGCAATCAGGTTCTCAATCTGCTCAGGCTGGCGTAAGTGGGTGCGGTCAAAACCCTCTGCTTCAAATAAGGGAGGAAGACCGGCCATGATAATCGCAATATCTGACTGTTCGGCGGCGGCGACCGCCTCATCAATTAACCCCTGATTAGGCTCGGCCAGTTCAGCATCAAAACCTTGTGCGTAGACAACCCGTTGCGCGCCCAACCGGTCGCTAAACGCATCGACAGGTTTATCCAAACGGGTTGCATTTACTTGTGAGGAGCCGGCCCCTTGAAAGCGCGGCGCGTCAGCAAAAGCACCGATAAGAGCTACGGATTTATCGCTTTGCAATGGCAGTAAACCATTGTTTTTTAACAGAACTGCGCCCTCAGCAGCAGCTTTACGCGCCAGTTCATGATGCGCGTCAAAATCAACTTTCTGCGGCGCAAAATTGTTCTTGGCTGCCAAAATCATCTGCGTGACGCGTTCGGCCGCGCGCTCAAGATGCGCTGCCTCGAAGTCACCATCTTTGACTTTTTTCGCAACCAGCCTGTCATTGACCCCGCCACTGCTTGGCATTTCAAGTTCCAACCCGGCGGCGATGCCAAGCGGACGGTCATTGACCGCGCCCCAATCGGT
>JAKMCZ010000019.1 GCA_022428185.1 Alphaproteobacteria bacterium
GTTAAAGATAGCGGCGATTTGGGGGTGCATCACCTCACCGTATTTTCTTTTTCGACCGAAAATTGGGGGCGGCCACGCAATGAGGTTAATTTCCTGATGTCGCTGCTTGAGCGTTATATCGAAAGCGACTTGGCTGATTTGCACGCCGAGGGTGTTCGGGTGCGGGTTATCGGGCGACGCGATGGTCTGTCCGATAAGATCTGCCGTCTTATCGACCGCGCCGAAAGGCTGACGGCTGAAAATAACCGCCTATATTTGCAAATCGCGTTTAATTATGGCGGGCGCGAAGAGCTTGCCGATGCCGCATCGCGTCTGGCGCGCCGTGCCGCCAATGGCACACTTGATGCAGAATCGATTAACAGCGACGTGCTGGCGGCCGAATTGTTGACCGCAGGCATGCCAAACCCGGATTTGGTCATTCGCACAAGCGGTGAATCGCGCCTCAGTAATTTTATGCTGTGGCAAAGCGCTTATGCCGAGCTTTATTTTATCGATGTGCTGTGGCCCGATTTTACGCGTGATGATCTGGTCGCTGCGATTGATCATTATACCTCGCGCGAACGCCGCTTCGGTCTGGTTTCGGCAACCGGCCAAACCGATTGATTTGGCGGATAGGGAATGTCTGAAGCACCGGCAAAATTTGAAGGCTTGTTGCAGCGTGTTCGCTCGGCACTGATTTTATTACCCTTTGTTGTTGCGCCGGTATTTTTTGGCGGATGGTTGTTCGCGCTGCTGCTGGCTGTTGTCGGTTTTTTGATGGCGCGCGAATGGACAAGCCTGTTGAAAGCATCGGCTGATGACGGGGTGACCCTCGGCGTGACAGTGGTGCTGCTTTTGGCGTTCGGCCTCATGCTTTCCCCAATAGATGCGATAATGCTGATGGTCGTTGCGTGCTTTGCTTGTGCGAGCTATTGCTTCGCCCTCGGCAAGCGGCTTTCGCCACTCGTTGGCGGGCTGGTTTATGTTGCGTTGCCTTTGCTGGCGGCACAATTTCTGCGCCTCGACCCGCTCGGTGTCTTTCTTATCGGTTATCTTCTCATCTCGGTTTGGGCGGTAGATATTTTCGCTATGTTTTCAGGCAAGATTATCGGCGGGCCGAAGCTGGCTCCGACCATTTCACCAAAAAAAACTTGGGCCGGTCTGATTGGCGGCATGGTCGGTGCGGTGCTTGCCGCGATTTTGTCTTTCTTCACTCTTGTGGGTTTCGGTTTCGGGCAAATGAGCTTTACCGCCGTGATTATCATCGCGCCGCTATTGGCGATTTGCTCGCAAATCTTCGACCTGTTTGAATCTGCGATTAAGCGCCGCTATGACGTGAAGGACTCAGGTGTCCTTATCCCCGGGCATGGCGGCTTGCTCGACCGGGTTGACGGTCTTATCGGTGTATTGGTGATTGCGCTTCTGATTACCGCATGGCGCGGTGGCGCTGCGTCACAAGCGCTGTGGATTTGGTAGCCATGAAGCGCATCTCTCTTTTCGGCGCGACCGGCACTATCGGCGATAACGCGCTTGATTTAATGGCGCGCCATCAAGGCCGCTTTTCATTATTCGCCGCCAGTGCAGAAGCCAATGCCGAAAAGCTTGCCGATATTGCGCGCCGCTTCAATCCGTCATTGCTGGTCATTGGAGATGAAAAAGGACGCATTGCGTTAAGCGCAGCTCTGCCTGATTTCAAAGGTGATATTTTGGTCGGCGAACAAGGCTTGCTGCAAATGGCGGAGCAAGATGTCGCGCTGAATATTATGGCGATTGTCGGCTTTGCCGGTCTGGCGCCATCGCTGGCCTGCGCGGCGCGCGGTGGGGCTTTGGCACTAGCGAATAAAGAAGCGTTGGTTGCGGCGGGCGCGCATTTAATGACGCTTGCGGCGGCAAACAAAACGCAAATTTTGCCGGTCGATAGCGAGCATAATGCCGTGTTTCAATTGTTGCAGGGGCAGGGCGGCGCGGCGCAGCCAGATAATATCACCCTCACCGCATCGGGCGGACCGTTTCGGGAATTTACCCGCGCGGCGATGCAAAAGGTCACGCCCGAGCAGGCCGTGGCGCACCCTAATTGGTCAATGGGGGCCAAAATCTCGGTTGATAGCGCGACCATGATGAATAAGGGGTTAGAGCTTATTGAAGCGCATCATCTGTTCGCCATTGCTCCTGATAAATTGGACGCCATCATTCATCCGCAATCGATTGTTCACGGGCTGGTTCATTTTGCCGATGGCAGTGTGCTGGCACAAAAGGGCAGTCCCGATATGCGCGTGCCGCTGGCCTATTGCATGGCTTATCCCGATCGTATTGATGCGGGGGTCGCGCCACTTGATTTAACGGCGCAGGGACGGCTTGATTTTGCCGCGATTGACCGCGCGCAGTTTCCTTGTCTCGCGCTGGCTGAGGCCGCTATGCGCGCGGGTGGGGCGGCACCGGCGCGTCTTAATGCGGCTAATGAGGCCGCCGTGGCGGCGTTTCTTGAAAACCGCATCGGCTTTTTGCAAATTGCTGAAACGGTTGACGCGGTGTTGCAAAAGCAGGGCTGCAACGATAGCGGCGATATCGAGGCTGTACGCGCCATTGATAGCGAGGCGCGCGCGCAAGCCAAGGCCCATTTCGATACACTTTAGGGCATGTTTCTGCCGCATTTATGCGGCAATATGGTCTGCGCTAAAGGGCTTTAACTAATTCGAAAAAAGGTCATAATGGCGCAAATTTTGGGAGCTTGTTTTGGAAGCGATTAACTATCTTTACGGCGCATTGGGTCTTGCGTATATCGTGCCGTTTTTGTTTGTCCTGACCATTGTCGTCTTCTTTCACGAACTCGGCCATTTTTACGCTGCCCGCCGCTGCGGTGTTCGGGTTGAGGTGTTTTCTGTCGGTTTTGGTCGCGCCATTGCAAGCTGGGACGACAAGCACGGCACAGAATGGAAAATCGGCTGGTTGCCATTGGGTGGCTATGTAAAGTTTTTCGGCGATGAGAACGAGGCCAGCGCGCCTGATGCTGAAAAACTGAAGGAAATGCCCGAAGATTCACGCGGCGATACGCTGTTCTTCAAGCCGCTTTGGCAGCGCGCCATTGTTGTTGCGGCCGGTCCGGTGGCGAATTTCATTCTGGCGATTGTTATTTTTGCTTCACTTTACACGCTGCTTGGGCAGCGCATTACTGACCCGGTTATCGGCACGGTGGTTGAAAACAGTGCCGCCGAGCGCGCCGGTATGCAATCGGGCGATGTAATCATTGCGATTAATGATGACGCGGTTTCGGCCTTTAATCAGGTGCGCCGTTTGGTAACCGTGAGCGCCGGTGTGCCGCTTGATTTCACGGTCGAACGCGGCGGCGTCGATATGGTGCTGACCGCGACGCCCGACCGCGTTTTAGAGGTCGACCGTTTCGGTAATGAATACCATGTCGGACGGTTGGGTGTTGCGGTCAATGCCGATGAAAGCACCATTCGTCATGTTCGCTATAACCCGCTAACCGCACTTGTGATGGGTGTCGAGGAAAGCTACTTCATTGTTGAGCAAACATTTGTTGTGCTGGGGCGGATTATTATGGGCCGCGAAAGCGCAGAAAGTCTGGGCGGGCCTATTCGCATTGCGCAATTATCCGGCCAAACGGCGACTCTGGGATTTGTTGCCCTCATCAACCTAACGGCTATTCTTTCGGTCAGCATCGGCCTTATCAATTTGTTTCCCATTCCTATGCTCGATGGCGGTCACCTTGCTTTTTACGCTTATGAAGCGGTCTTTGGTAAACCCATGTCAGAGCGGGCGCAGGAGATTGGTATGCGCATCGGCCTGTCTATGG
>JAKMCZ010000020.1 GCA_022428185.1 Alphaproteobacteria bacterium
AGCGCGCTTGGCAGCTTTATCGGCAGCAGAAAAATTTTCCGGAGCCAGCGCCTGCTCATCGCAGCCACGCGGGATAACCCGCAAGCGCGACGCCGCCCAGGGATAGACCGCCTCAATGCGCGCGGCAGTGAAATGCGAATTGGCAATGCTCACCCGCCCACGCACCAGCGATGAATTATACAAGATCTTGGCTTTCGGCTTTTCATGCACGGTCGAATGAAAAGTTGTGACATAGGGCCTATTTGTGCGCTTGGCGGCAAACAACGCCGACCAACAGGGCGCACGCGAACGGCCATGAATGAGGTCAACATTTTCAGCCCGCATCAGCTTTGCCAGACGCCCGACATTGCGCCACATGATGAGCGGGTTTTTCGACGCCACCGGCATATGAAACACCTCGCCGCCCGACGCGGTAATCTGTTGTGCCAATGCGCCGCCTTCGCTGACCACTAAAGCCCGCCCGCCTGCTTTGACAATCGCCTCGGCCATTTCGACCGTCGTCACTTCGGCGCCGCCTGTTTCGAGCTGCGGCACGATTTGTAAAATAGTATAGCCGGTCAGATTAACCTTATCTTGCGGCGGTATTTGAAAGCCTTGCGATATTGGCATTTTATTTGACATTGTCCCTAGCATTGACCTTTGGCAATATGGTTATGAGTTTTATAGATATTTGCCGCATTTCCCAAACTGTCTGCGATGCGCTGAGATTGAAAGAAGCCAATATGACCGAACAAGCGCAATTTTTAGACCGTCCCGACACTGAATTGGGGACGCAAAAATTGGCCTATGCGCAGCAATCGGGCAGCGGCACGGGTATCGTGTTTTGCGGTGGGTTCCGCTCCGACATGACGGGCACCAAAGCGATGGCTCTGGCTGAATGGGCAAAGACCCATAATCGGCCCTTTACACGCTTCGACTATTTCGGGCATGGCGCGTCCAGCGGTGAATTTACCGATGGCACAATGAGCCGTTGGCGCGGCGATATTCCGCATATTTTGGATAATTTATGTGATGGCCCGCAAGTGCTTATCGGATCCAGTTTTGGCGGCTGGCTATCGCTCATGGCGGCGCTTGATCGACCTCAAAAAGTCGCCGCATTGGTGTTGATTGCGCCGGCGGTTGATATGACCGAGCGCCTCATGTGGGCGCGCTTTTCAGATAAGGCGCGGCAGAAATTGATGCAAGAAGGTTTGATTTATGACCCGTCGCAATATGACCCGGAGGGTTATCCAATTACCAAAGCGTTGATTGAAGACGGGCGCAATCATCTGATGCTTGACGGCAAGATTGACGTCGCCGTGCCGGTGCGGATTTTACACGGCCAGAAAGACGACGCGGTGCCGTGGCAATTATCATTGGAATTGGCGGCGCAATTAGCGTCTGACGATGTCGACATACATTTTTTGAAAAACGGTGACCACCGTCTGTCGGAGGCGCCCGAGCTTGCGCGTTTAATCGGTTTGATTTCGGCGCTTGCGGTTTAGCGATTTTCAATAAGCACGCTTAATAATTATTGCCGTCAAACAGCGCGCGCAAGCCTTCGCGATAAGTCGGATATGCCAAAGCAATGCCAAGTTCTGATTTAAGGCGGTGGTTTTTAATGCGCTTGTTCTCGGCGTAAAAACTTTGCGCCATGGGCGATAATTCAGCCGCCTCAAAAGGGATTAATGGCGGCGGCGCAAGATTCAATAAACCGGCGGCAAAGGCGACGACATCTTGCGGCGGCGCGGCTTCATCATCGCACACACTATAGGCGCGACCGGCATCGGGTCGGTCAATCGAGGCCATGAGAATGCGGGCAATGTCTGCGACATGAATACGTGAAAATACCTGACCGGGCTTATCAATGCGTCGCGCCGTGCCTGCTTTCAGCGTCGCCAACTGATTGCGCCCGGGGCCGTAAATTCCGGCAAGGCGAAAATAATGCATCGGTAAATCATGCATTTTTGCGCATGCGCCCCAAGCCGCTTCGGCATCGACACGGCGTTGACCGCGCGCCGAAAGCCGGCCGCGTGGTGTGTCTTCATCAATCAATGCACCCTGATGGTCGCCATAAACACCGGTGGTTGATAAATAGCCGAGCCATGCCATTGGCGTGCTCTTTTGCGCCAATGCTTTTTCCAAAAGCGGCAAAGCGGGGTCGCCGTTCTCATCGGGCGCGGCAGACAGCAATATATGGTCAATGCCATTAAGCGCATCGGGCGGCAGTGGCGCGTCACCCAGTAAAATCGGTGTGATGCCCCGCGCTTCGATATTTTTAGCTTTTGCCGCATTGCGGCAGGTGGCGTGCAGCTCAAACCCGGCCGCGTCCAAAAGCGGTGCAAGATATTGCGCGCAATAACCAAAGCCGAAAAACAACATGCCCTTCATGCGCTTATCTCCGCTGTGTCGAGGGCGCTCAATTCATCGTGCACCACGGCGCTCGCATCGTCAGCAAGACCGGTTCTCAAATCGCTGATGGTCTCAGGCTGCATGCGCGCCAAAGCCCAAACCGCACTGGCGCGCACAATCTCGCTTGCATCGCTTAGTCGCGCGCGCACTGCCTCCATATGCGCTGCGGCGGGCGCATCCATATTGCCGAGCGCTGTCAAAACATTGCGGATGAAACGATCGCGACCGGTGCGTTTAATCGGCGTGCCGCGGAAAAAATCGCGAAATCCCGCATCGTCCAATCGGCTTAGAAAAATCAAATCGGGGCGGTCATAATCGGCTTGCAGTGCCAGCTTGGCGTCTTTGGCATTTTGGGCAAATTTATTCCACGGACACGCCGCCAGACAATCATCGCAGCCATAAATGCGATTGCCCATAAGCGGGCGCAGCTCGCGGTCAACCATGCCGTGATGCTCGATGGTCAAATAAGAAATGCAGCGTCGCGCATCAATTTTATAGGGCGCGGGGAACGCCGCCGTCGGGCAAATATCGAGACAGGCCGTGCATGCCCCACAATGGTCGCTTTCGGCCTCATTTGGGGGCAAAGGCAAATCGGTGAACACCGAGCCCAAAAACAGCCAACTGCCGAAATCGCGCGACACCAGATTGGTGTGCTTGCCTTGCCAGCCCAGACCGGCGCGCATGGCGAGCGGTTTTTCCATCACCGGCGCGGTATCGACAAACACTTTCACCTCGGCATCGGTTTGTGAAACCAGCCAGCGCGCCAATGCTTTCAATTTCTTTTTAATGAGGTCGTGATAATCGCGCCTTTGCGCATAAACCGAAATCACGCCCTTATCGGTTTCTTGTAACCCCGCCAAAGGGTCGCTGTCGGGCCCGTAATTGACCCCCAACATGATAACGCTTTGCGCTTCGGGCCACAGATTTTGCGGCGCGGCGCGTTCTTCCATGCGGTCTTCCAACCATTGCATTTGGCCGTGATGCTCGGCGGCGATAAAATCGCGCAGCCCTTGTTCGGCCATTGCATCACCTGTCGCTGAGACAATGCGGCAGACATCAAAGCCCAGTTTCTCGGCCTCAGTGCTAATGCTGTCTCGAAACGTGTCGGGTAATTTATCGCGCTGGGCCAAGCTAGAAATCCAAATCGGCGTAATAGGGCGGCGGGCGCATACCCGCCACATGGTCGGCCAAAAGCGGGCGGAAGGACGGGCGCGATTTAATCCGCGCATACCAATCGCGCACCACCGGCCATAATTTCCACGGCACATCGCCGGTATAATCGAGGCAGGAAAGATGCGCGGCTGCGGTAAAATCGGCAAGGCTCAATTCGCCACCGCCCAGCCAGTCGCGGGTTTGTAAAAGATAGGTCAGATATTCGAGATGCAATTCAAGATTGTGCAGGCCGACGCGCACGGTCGCCATATCAGGCCCGCCGCCGCCATCATCGGCTCCCATAAAGCGACGGTCGATTTTCTCATATGTGATGAGCTTGCCGACCTCGGCGTGAAACTTGTCGTCAAACCAAGCCGACAGGCGACGCACTTCGGCGCGCGATAGACCGCTTGAGGGCAATAGCGGGGTTGCACCACCTTTTTCCTCCAGCCATTCGGCAATCGCATAATGACCGGACACCGTACCCGCATCACCGACCAGAACCGGCACTTCGCCCGACGGGTTGAGCATGAGAAAATCAAGCCGCCTTTCCCACGGGCGTTCTTCAACATATTCCACGGCGAATTTTTTCTCGGCCAAAATCAAGCGGACTTTGCGCGAGAACGGACAGACGGGTTGATGAAACAGTGTTGCCATTTAGGGAAATTACTGCGTTTCGGTAATGACGGGCAAGCGAAACCCGCTTGCTGTCTTGGCGCGGCGCAGGTTAATTTGGCCTATGGGTTTTGACCAAATTCTTCTGCTGGCCGCCATTCAAGGCGTAACCGAGTTTATTCCGGTCTCGTCTTCGGGTCATTTGGTGCTGGCGCATGATTGGGTCGCGGGCGGGGCAGCCAATGCGCAATCGACAGCCACCATCGATGTGGCGTTGCATTTCGGCACTTTGCTGGCGGTCATGGTTTATTTCAGAGCCGATGTGCGCCAGCTTTCCATTGGTGCTTTTGATGTTTTGCGACACAAAAAGGGCGCGCCGCGTGTGGCGGCCATGAATATGGTTTACGCCACTTTGCCGGTTTTGCTGGCGGCCGGGCTGCTTATGGGGCTTGGTCTTCTTGATGTGCTGCGCGACCCTAAAATCGTCGCTTGGGCGAGCATCGGTTTTGCCGTGCCGCTTTATCTGGCTGACCGCTATGGTGCGGCGCACAAAGATGTGACCGATATGGCGGCGCGACCGGCTTTTTATATGGGTTTGGCACAAATGCTGGCGCTCATTCCGGGCGCAAGTCGCGCCGGTGTCACCATTATGGCAGCGCGCGGGCTTGGTTTTTCGCGCGAGGCGGCGGCGCGTTATTCGATGTTAATGGCGATGCCGGTTATTCTCGCTTTTGCGCTTTTCAGCTTTCTCGAATTATTGGCAACCAACAATTTCGCCGCGCTCGGCACGGCGCTTTTGGGCGCGGCGCTGGCGGCGGTTTTTGCTTTTTTGACGATCGATGTGTTTTTGAAAATGACGCGGCACTTATCGCTTCTGCCTTTTGTCATTTACCGCATTTTGCTGGGTGCCGTGATTTTAATTCTTGTTTAACGCCGGCTAGACGGGCTTTTTGCCATGCGGTCGATAGCGCGCCAAATAACCCAATTGTCCGGCAATCGGTTCGGCATCAACCCCCAAAGCAGCCAGATTGCGGCTGCTGAAACCATCACCGACAATATTATCGCTTTTGAGCAGAATAAGTTGGTCAGGGGTGAGAAGCGGTTGTAAGCCGACCAGCGTTGAGAATTGCGCCACCGCCGCAATCATACTGGCGGCAAAAAACGGCAGCGGCACAAGCAAGCGATTGCGACCGGTCTCATTATTCAGCATTTCCATTAATTGCCTAAAGGTGAAAATATCCGGTCCGCCCAATTCGTAAATGCCTGCATCTGCGCCTGCCAGACAAGCCGCGACCGCGTCGGCCACGTCAAATACCGAGACCGGCTGATAACGTGTCTCGCCGCCGCCAATCAGTGGTAGGG
Organism: Alphaproteobacteria bacterium; assembly: GCA_022428185.1. GTDB lineage: Bacteria > Pseudomonadota > Alphaproteobacteria > RS24 > RS24 > UBA8337. Next base: position 5,521 of record JAKMCZ010000020.1, read on the forward strand.
CGGGCGCCAGCATCGACATGGCAGCAAAGCGATTGAAAAAATCATCTTCCGGCCCAATGACGATAGACGGGCGCAAAATATGTGATTGTGGCATCAGTTCGCGCACTGCCGCTTCACCAACCGCCTTGCTTTTGGCGTAAGATGAGGTGCTGTCGCCATCGGCACCAATGGCTGAAATATGCACCATATGGGTCAGCCCGTTTTTCGCCGCCGCATCGCCAATCAGTGCCGCGCCGCGCGATTGTATGGCATCAAATTTTTGTTTGCCGCTCTCAAACAAAATGCCGACCGCATTGACCACTGCATCGGCGCCGTCGAAAGCAGCGTCGACACTCGCGGCATCACGAATATTGGCCTGCACGATTTCTATTTGCCCGGGCGTGCCATTGGTTTTCAAAAACAACGCCTCATTAGGGCGGCGCGTGGCAATACGCAGGCGATAGCCCTGCTTTGAGAGGCGACGCACAATGTGGCGACCTAAAAACCCACTGCCGCCAAAAACGGTGATGAGGGCATTGGCGCGAAGCGGTTTGACGGCAGACATGAAACAATCTCTTTCGTTGAAGCGGATATGAAAATCCTCGTGTTACTTAATATATGTTGACGCTGCGGTGAAGACAAAAGGTAAGAAAACAGGCCGCTAATATGCGCCATGATGCGAAAAGCTGCCTGCTTGACTTTTAGTGGCCTGCCGCATAGACATTCGGCTCTTGCCCCTATAGCCCAGGTGGCGGAATTGGTAGACGCGCTAGCTTCAGGTGCTAGTGTCCTTATGGACGTGGAAGTTCGAGTCTTCTCCTGGGCACCATTCCCAAGTTCCAAGCACCGTGATTCACGGCCCAAGCCATTGATCTTCAAGCATATTTGTTTGAGGAGCAGATGTCATGGTTTCTATGGTAGACCAGATGGTAGACCAAAATGCGACATACCTAACTAGGCGTCGGGGTGTGCATTACTACTATACGCGGCGTATTCCGAAGGAACTTCAAAAGCGACTGGGCAAAGAGCGAATTGTCGTTTCGCTTAAGACGAAGTCGCGTCGCAAGGCAATCGCTTCAGCAATTGTTTTAGTGTCTCAATACGCGGCATCATCGGCCAGGTACATCAAGCAGTTTGCTTCTTCCAGAACGGTTTTAAGTGCGTCCTTTGACTCCCCGGAAAGCTGAGCGTAGCGTTTTCGCAGCGCGGGCAAACAAGTTGCATGGCGATCGTGGGAATTGCGTGTGAACTCAGTACCGTCGATATCAAAGGAAAATACATCCTCGCCATTGGCGAGAGCTGTTTCATTGGCAAGCAATAACGGCAAATGGTATTTCCCGCTAAGTTTTAGTATTTCTGCTATCGGTGACGCCAAGAGTTTTTCCGTATCGGTACTGAGAGGCTCCCATTTTCCCTCCACACCACTCAGATCGTCAATCATGCTTACCCAGCGCGTCGTGAATCTGTATCTCTCATACATAAATGAAGAAGCCGAGAGATCCTGTATTACTTGAGAGAGGATCCCGTAAATCGCAATCTCGGCACGCGACGGGCGCGAACCAAAGAAGAATAGTCTGTTGGATACGGCCTTTTCCATAATGCCCAAAAACGCTTGCAGACTGGCGTCGAGTAGCTCGTCATAATCGGGACTGCCACAAAGCAGTTTTAAGCCTTTCATTTGACGACTGGCCCAAAATTCACTCTGAGCCGCAAAATCATCATCGAGGACATTGCCCTGCAG
>JAKMCZ010000050.1 GCA_022428185.1 Alphaproteobacteria bacterium
CCCCATATGACCGATAGATGAATAGGCCATTAGCCGTTTAATATTTTGCTGCCCGATAGCGGCAAAAGCACCAAGCACCATGCTCGCTATGGCCAGTAAAATAATGATTTGCTGCCAAGCAACCAAAGCGTTGTCAAAGCCGGTCATCATAATACGCAGGAAAATCGCCATGCCTGCCAGTTTCGGCGCAGAGGCGAAAAATGCCGTGACACTGGTCGGCGCGCCTTCATAAACATCGGGCGTCCACATATGAAACGGCACGGCAGAAATTTTAAACGCCAGACCGGCCAATAAAAAGACCAGACCCAGAACTTGCGCCATCGGCAATTGACCATCTTGCGGCTGAAAGGCAACGGCAATTTCGGCGAAATTGGTAGAGCCCGAAAAGCCGTAAATCAGCGATGCGCCATATAGCAACATGCCCGACGACAACGCGCCCAGCACAAAATACTTTAAACCCGCTTCGGTCGAGCGCAGGCTGTCTCGGTTTATCGCAGCAACCACATAAAGCGCGAGGCTTTGCAATTCGATACCCATATAAAGCGCGATTAAATCATTGGCTGAAATCATCATGCCCATACCGGCTGCCGCAAGCAGCAGCAAAACCGCATATTCAAACCGCGCCAACTTCTCCAGCTTCAAGAAGCTTTGCGACATGATAATGGCAATGCCGGTGGCGACAAAGGTCAGCACTTTCATCAACGCGGCGAAACTGTCCATGATAAACGCGCCATTAAAAGCGGTAGTCGGCGCGTCAGTGGCAAAACTGCCTGCCGTTGCCGCAGCCAGCGCCAAAACCGCCACCGCACCTAAATCAACGGTGCGCGTCGCATCATTTTTTGAAAATGCACCAATCATCAGCAAGCCCATCGCGCCGATGAACAAAATCAGTTCGGGAAGAATAAGCGTCAAATTATTGAGCATTATTGCCCTCCCCCATAATGCGCCGCCAACGATTCTTGATAGCCCGCAATCAGCGCATCAATCGCCGGTGCGGTCAGCTCCAATATCGGCATCGGCCAGAAACCGAACAAAATTGTGGCAAGCACCAAAGGCGCGATAATGAAAATTTCGCGCCGGTCCATATCGGCGATTTGCTGCAAACCCTCATGCTCTATTTTACCGAAAGCCACACGTCGATAGAGCGACAATGCGTAAACGGCTGAAAGAATAACACCGCTGGCAGCAAAAAGCGCTGTCCATGTACTGACTTGGAACGCACCCAAAATGGTCAAAAACTCGCCGACAAAACCCGATGTGCCGGGCAGGCCGACATTCGCCATCGTGAACAGCATGAAGACGGTGGCGTAAATAGGCATGCGATTTGCCAGACCACCATAGGCCGAAATTTCGCGTGTATGCATACGGTCATAAACCACACCGACGCATAAAAACAGCGCACCGGAAATCCAGCCATGTGACAACATTTGGAACACCGCGCCCTGCACACCCTGAACAGTGGCAGAAAAAATACCCATTGTGACAAAACCCATATGCGCGACCGACGAATAAGCAATCAGCTTTTTCATGTCTTCTTGCGCAAAGGCGACCAGCGAGGTGTAGACAATCGCAATCGCGCTCATGGCGAAAACCATCGGCGCGAACAAGTCTGAAGCAATAGGGAACATCGGCAAAGAAAAGCGCAAAAAGCCATAGCCGCCCATTTTCAACAGCACGCCGGCCAGAATGACCGAGCCCGCTGTCGGCGCTTCGACATGCGCGTCGGGCAGCCATGTATGCACAGGCCACATCGGCATTTTGACCGCAAAGCTGGCAAAAAATGCCAGCCAAAGCCAAGTCTGCACCGATGCGCCGAACTCATGCGTCATCAAATCGGGAATGAAGGTCGTGCCCGTTTGCCAATACATATACAAAATGGCAAGCAGCATCAGCACCGAGCCGATAAGCGTATAGAGGAAAAACTTGAAGCTGGCATAAATGCGCCGCGCGCCGCCCCAAACCCCGATAATAAGGAACATCGGGATAAGGCCACCTTCGAAGAACAGATAAAACAGGATAATATCCATCGCGCAGAAAACGCCAATCATCAGCGTTTCAAGCACCAGAAAAGCCAGCATATATTCACGCACGCGGTTTTGAATGGCGTGCCAACTTGCCAGAATACACAGCGGCATCAAGGCGGCGGTGAGCAGCACAAACAACACTGAAATACCGTCAACGCCCATCGCATAATCAATGCCGGGCAGCAACCAAGCCGCGCGCTCAACAAATTGGAAGTCGGCTGAACTGCCGTCAAAACGGCTGACCATGAATAGCGTCAGCAGCAGCGTAACAACCGTTGTCCAAAGCGCGACAGCGCGCGAATTGGCGGCGACGGTTTCTTCGTCACCGCGCACCAATAAAATGAACAGCGCGCCAAGCAGCGGCAGGAATGTGATGGTCGACAGCAGCGGCCAATCAGTCATGACAAGCCTCCGGTCAACATCAACCAGCTAACGAAACCGGCAACGCCCAGCAACATGACAAACGCATAATGATAAACATAGCCGGTTTGCAGCGCGACCATGCGGCGGGTAACACGCAACACATTGGCGGCAATACCATCGGGGCCAAAACCGTCAATCACATAGCCGTCGCCGCCTTTCCAGAACAGGCGCGCCAACCATTTGGCCGGACGGACAAAAATGAAGTCGTAGATTTCGTCAATATACCATTTATTGAGCAGGAATTTATAAATCAGATCATGCTGCTCGGCGATTTCGCCCGGCCATGCAGGGCGATAAATATACATCACCCAAGCCAGCACAAAGCCTGAAATCATCATCACCAATGGACTGAGCACAACCCAGCTCGGCACTTGTTTCAACGCGACAAGAATTTGGTTATCGGCAGTGGTGAAAATTGACCCGTTCCAGAAAGCGGTTTGCTCGCCACCGATAAACATGCCGGCAAAGCCAACACCGGCAAACAACGCGCCCAATGCAAGGATAATCAACGGCACCAACATCACAGGCGGGCTTTCATGCACATGGCTCAGCGTCTCGTTAGAACAGCGCGACGGGCCGAAAAATGTCATGAACATCAATCGCCAGCTATAAAAAGAAGTGAAGAATGCCGCGACCACCAACAACACAAAGGCAAACATATGCGGCGCGGCTTGCGCGGCAAACGCGCCTTCGATAATCGCATCTTTGGAGTAATAACCTGCGGTCAGTGGGAACCCGGTCAACGCAATCGTGCCGATAAACATCATTAAGAAAGTCGCCGGAATAAGCTGGCGCAAGCCACCCATTTTCCGCATATCCTGTTCGTCACCCATTGCGTGAATGACTGAGCCCGCACCCAAGAACAAAAGCGCCTTAAAGAAAGCATGAGTGAACAAATGGAACATGGCCGCTTGATAGGCGCCAATGCCGAGAGCGACAAACATGTAGCCAAGTTGCGAGCAGGTCGAATAAGCAATCACCCGCTTAATGTCGTTTTGCACCAACCCCACAGTAGCCGCAAAAAACGCGGTAATGGCACCGACAATAATCACCACATTGAGCGCGGTCGGTGACAGCTCGAACAGTGGCGAGCAACGCGCCACCAAGAATACGCCAGCCGTCACCATTGTCGCGGCGTGAATGAGGGCTGACACCGGTGTCGGGCCTTCCATCGCATCGGGCAGCCAAGTGTGCAGCAAAAACTGCGCCG
>JAKMCZ010000061.1 GCA_022428185.1 Alphaproteobacteria bacterium
CAATAAATGCATAGGCGTTCTTTCTTCGACGAATTTATCTGTTTATATTGATAAACTTAAAATTTGATAGCAACGAAAAACCTTATTTTCAACTTTCCCAAGTGCCTATTGCACAAACACGCGCGCAATCTGGTCCGTTCCGATTGCTTTTAATTCAGCGCCCCTTGCCGCTTTGCCTTGGTTTGTAGCCACCGCCTGTACTTTGGCTTTCTTGATCACATAATCGCAATTTAGTTTACCATAGAACCCATGACCCATACCCCTCTAACAAATATGTTTGAAGATTCATGGTTTGGACCGTGAAACAGGGCGCTTGAAACTTGAAAATGGTGCCCAGGAGATGGGTTCGATGCCTATCCTAGGCTCCTATCAAGCCCCAACCTTCAATAATATCAATAGGTTAGCACTTTTGGGGGCTCGTGCAAATCCTATTTGTGGTCATCCATATGGTCTACCAAGAAAAGACCCGAGTTCCGGGTCGCACGGTCCGTGAAACACGGTGCTTTGGGGGTCACTGAAGCAGGGGTCGGAACGGGTTCGGGTGCGTTTTGTGTGCCCCACCCCTATAGCTTGCGGGCTGCGGCTCGAAACATGGGGCTTGATGAGATAGGCGCGCGCTTTTGCCGAATAAAGCGATACGCTCCATGTGAAGAGTTTGTAATTATCCGTCATGATGTCTCCTAAACCAAATAGGCGATTTGCCCAAACGCCGCCGCCAGCAAAACCAACAAAGCGACCCAAATGCGCGGCGACACGAAAAACCCGAATTGCCCTTCGATGGGAACTGCGAAGGTAACGGCAAGAGCCAATTGTTTATATTTATGGCCCGCCGCAAATGATGCATCGGTCGCCGCCAGCATCAAATCGCGGCGGCTGCGATAGCGTATCAGGCCACTGCCCGACCAGCCCGGATTGGCACTCGTGTTCCAAGCATCAATATAGTCTCCGACCACCGCGCCGGTAATGGCCGGATAGCCGGCGCTGCGAAATAATTTGCCGATAAAGGGGCGGAAATATTTATTGAGAAGCGCCACCGCCGAAACCGGCGCGCCTGTATCGGGGTCGGCAATCTTGCCCTTGTGATGGGCCACCATATTGACCATGAAAAACTCATCGCCCGTATCGTCTTGCATAAACTTTATCAAAGTGCCACGCAGCGCGTCGTCCAGATTGCCATCGGCTTCAAGCCGTGCCGTAAAGGCGGCAATCTCATCCTGCTTAAGCGCGCCATGCCAATTTTCGTGCCAAGCCAAAAACAATAAATAAGCAAAAAGGGCCGCGCCCCAAATGCCAAGCGAAATCATCATGGTCAAATCTCCTCATGCGACAGCAGATTATTTATTGACACTATAAATGTCAATTTATATTCTGATGCCGATATTGTGCGACCAACGGAGACCATTATGCGCTATTGCAGCCTCGATTTTGTGTTTAACCCGAATGATTTCCGCGACGGGCATTTTATGGAAGCCGCGCCACTGGACGATGCGCTTTTGCAAAAAGGCGAGGTGATTATCGCCGTTGACCGCCTCGCATTAACGGCCAATACCATATCCTATGGCATTGCCGGCAAGTCGGGTCTTATTCGCTATCTCGACAGTTTTCCGACCGCCGCCCCCTATGCACGCATGCCGTTTTGGGGCTTTGGCGACGTCGTCGCTTCCGCCCATGATGATATACCGGTCGGCGAGCGGCTCTACGGTTTTTATCCGCTATCCACTTATCTGCTGGCAAAGATGGATAAGGTGTCGCCGGCAAGCTGTATGGACATGACCGCGAGCCGCGACACCATTCCCGCCTTTTACCGCGAATATGCCCGCGCTACGGCCGAGCCGGGCTATCACCCCGATTTCGACGATATGCAAAGCCTGTTGCGCCCCGTCATCGGCACGTCTTTTCTGCTTGAGCATTATATTACGCGGCACGATTTTTACGGTGCGCAGAACATCATCATCACCAGCGCATCCAGCAAAACCGCCTTCGGCTTCGGTCATTTCCTGACCAATGAGCATAGCGATAAATGCCGCGCCATCGGCCTGACTTCAAAAGGCAATAAAGCCTTTGTCGAAAAGACAGGCTGCTATGACGCCGTCTTCACCTATGACGAAATCGATCAATTGCCGCGCGCCGCCAGTGTCGTGTTTGATATGGCCGGCAAAGCGGAAATGCGCGGCCGTTTGCATCACCATTTGGGCGAATTGATTGCCTATAGCGGCACGGTGGGCCCGACCCATTGGGAAGAGGGCGGACGCGACGCCGCCGACTTGCCCGGCCCGCGCCCAGTGTTTTGGTCCGGCCCCGATGAAATTGCCCTATTGGCACAAACCGGTGAGGGCGACAATATTTTGAGCAAAATCGGGGCCCGCACCGCGCCGCTGATGATGAAAGCGGCCGGTTGGCTGAAGATAAACACTTATGACACAGAAGAGCTGATTAAAACCGCCTATCTCGATGCTCTGGATGGCAATATGACGGCTGAGGATGCGATTGTTTTTGATGTGAAGGGG
>JAKMCZ010000063.1 GCA_022428185.1 Alphaproteobacteria bacterium
AACCGCGTCATTCTGGTCGCTTGCGGCAGGGCCTATTTCGCCGCGCAAGTCGGGCGGATCTGGATTGAGCGTTACGCGCGTATTCCGGCCTGGGTCGACATTGCATCTGAATTTAGATATCGCAACGCGCCGATTGATGAGGATTGCTTGGCAGTATTTGTTTCGCAATCGGGTGAGACCGCCGACACCTTGGCGGCCTTGCAGCATTGTAAAGCACAAGGCTTGCAAACCATTGGCGTGGTCAATGTGCCGGAAAGCTCGATGACCCGCGAAGTTGATTTAACCTTCCCGACCTATGCCGGGCCGGAAATTGGCGTTGCGTCGACAAAGGCCTTTACCGCCCAGCTTGGCGCATTGGCCTCTTTGGCGATTGGACTGGGTCGCGTCAAACAGACAATCGATAAGGCTGAAGAAGAACGCCTGACCGATTTGCTGATGACCACGCCGCGCCTCGCCAATGATGTGTTAAATCGCGAACAGCAGATTGAAGAGATTGCCAAAGGTTTTGTCGATTATTCCAGCGCCCTGTTTATCGGTCGCGCCACCATGTGGCCGCTGGCGCTTGAGGGTGCGTTGAAATTGAAAGAGATTTCTTACATTCACGCTGAGGGTTTCGCCGCCGGTGAATTGAAGCATGGCTCTATCGCATTGGTTGATGAAAACGTGCCGATTGTAGCCATCGCACCCGATGATGAATTGTTCGAGAAGACGGTTTCCAACATGCAAGAAGTATTGGCGCGCGATGGCAAGGTTATCATGCTGGGCAGTGAGGCGGGGATTAAGAAGGCCGGAGAGAATTGTCTGGCGACCATCAGCCTGCCGCTACTTGACCCGTTCATTACGCCGATACTCTATGCGCTGCCGTTGCAATTGCTGGCCTATCACGCTGCGGTTGCCAAGGGGACTGACGTCGACCAGCCGCGCAATTTGGCTAAATCTGTCACAGTGGAATAGCCGCAAGATTGCCTTATATAAAAGCGCATGAGTGAGTTGGAACAAGCTGAAAAGCAAGTGCGTGAAATGGTGGTGCAGGCCGCCGCGACCCTGACCCAGCAATATGGCGACGATGCCGAGGTTATTGCCACCATGCGTGCGGCCGAGTTCGCTGCTGCCGGTGATGTTGACGGGCTGAAAGCGTGGGACATGATTATCGAATATTTGGTTGCATTGCGCGAGGGCAAGCCAGAGGACACAGGCGGGCCGGTCAATTGAAGACTCTGATAGTATTTTATAATGGCCGCTGCGACATATGCGGGCCGGAGGTCGATTTATACCGCCGCATGGCGGAAACCAATGGCATCACGGGCCTCAAATTTAAGGATATTTCTACTGGTCGATTGCCGACAGGCTTTGCCCGCGACGACATGTTGGCGCGACTGCATGCTGAAGAGGCGGGCGATATGTTGGTCGGCGTTCAGGCCTTTATCGCGCTATGGCTGCGGCTGCCGAAATTCAAATATCTGGCCTATTTAATAAATTGGCCGATCATGCGAGGCATGACCGGCCTGATTTACAATCACATTATCGCGCCCTGGCTTTATCGCCGTTATTTGCGCGCGCAGTGTAATGTTTAGCTAGATACCCGGAATAAATGGAATATCGATAATGCCGCAACCGGCAACAGCCAAACTCAATACGATTGGAATGAGAATCTTTTTCATTTCACTAACCCCTAGTTTCTTCTTCAGGCCAACCACTGGCCTGAGCCGTCTTATAACCTTGATAGCGCGGCTGGTCTATGGCCAGTTTGCCCATCGTTGTTTTAATCAGATGGGTTTTCACCGCGTCATCGGATAAATCCAATTCACCGGCGGCAATCTTATCGCATAATATCCGATTGAGTGCAGACAGACTGCCGCTTTCACCCAACAGATTTTCAAGTCGCGCTTGCTCCGCCGCATTGAAGCCCGGCGCAAGTGCCAACTCCCGCACCAATATATCCAGCACGTTACCGGCGACACGCGCATGAAAGGCGGCGTGACCCGACAGTTGCGGCATCGCTGTTTCGTTCAAAAAATTGCGCGCCGCAGCGAGCAGTTTCTCAGCCGATGGACGGTCTTGCATCTCAATCTTCTCCCAGCAGCATACGCAGTAAATCAATTTCGGTTTCAGAGGCGCGCCGCCCGATAGAGCCGCGCTCAATAGACGGGTCGCCACCGCTCTCAAAGGCCGACACCATCAGCACGCCACACATAATGCCCCATTTCAGCGCGCCAAGGATTTCCCAAAACCGCGTCGCCTGTTCGTCAATCTCGCCACCGGCAGCGCGATAGGCAGCATACATATCTTGTCGCGCGCCAAAGCCACCGACCGGCAGATGATGTTGCCCGAAACGCCAACTCGGCACACAAATCCAGCCCAAATCTTCCATCGGGTCGCCAATATGCGTGAGCTCCCAATCGAGCAGGGCGACCAGCCCGTCTTCGGGTGACACCATAATATTGCCATTGCGAAAATCGCCATGCACCAAA